>NZ_JBQEOF010000029.1:0-49986 GCF_052044995.1 Roseateles sp. 22389 | reverse complement strand
CAAAACAAACCTGTGTGTACTCTCAAAACGAAAGATACAAGGGCAGGGGTGAGGGCCAGCAGCCGCTCGCAGCGCACCAAACTGTATACACTCCCCTCCTCAACGTCGCCGCGGCGCCCAGTTTTTCTCAGCGCGACGCTTGCCGGTTCACAGCGCCCGCAGTGGTGGTCCGGAACTTGCTCAACGTTCGTTGATGGACAGCTACCTGCTTGACTGGGCCAATCTGCTGCTGCGCTGGCTGCACGTGATCGTGGCCATCGCCTGGATCGGCGCTTCGTTCTATTTCGTCTGGCTGGACAACCACCTGCTCAAGCCGCAGGCCGAGGACCTGAAGGCCAAGGGCGTGGACGGCGAGCTCTGGGCGGTGCACGGCGGTGGCTTCTACAACCCGCAGAAGTACATGGTGGCGCCCGCCAACCTGCCGCGGGAGCTGCACTGGTTCTACTGGGAAAGCTACTGGACCTGGATGAGCGGCTTCGCGCTGTTCGCGCTGCTCTACCTGTTCAACGCCGACACCTACCTGATCGACAAGCGCGTCCATGACTGGAGCGCCGGCGCGGCGGTGGCTGCGGCGCTGGGCTTCCTGGCCGGCGGCTGGATCGTCTACGACCAGATCTGCCGGCGCTTCGGTCGCAAGGCCGACGGTTCGATCGGCAACGACGGCGTGGTGCTCGGGCTGGTCGCCGTGGCCATAGTCGCCGCGGCCTGGGGCGCGAGCCAGCTCTTCGCCGGGCGTGCGGCCTTCCTGATCACCGGCGCGATGATCGCCACGATGATGAGCGCGAACGTCTTCTTCTGGATCATTCCCGGCCAGAAGCAGGTGATCGCCGACATGCGGGCCGGTCGGCCGGTGGACCCGGTCCACGGCCAGCGCGGCAAGCAGCGCAGCGTGCACAACACCTACTTCACCCTGCCAGTGCTGATCGCGATGCTGTCCAACCACTACGGCATGCTCTACAGCCATCCGCAGAACTGGCTGGTGCTGGTGCTGCTGATGCTGGTGGGCGCGCTGGTGCGGACCTGGTTCGTGAAACGCCACAAGGGTGTCGATGCCTGGCCGCTGCTGGTGGCCGTGGTCATGCTGCTGGCGGGACTGATCGCGTGGCTCGCGCCGCAACCGGCGATGGTGCCCGTGACCGCGGCCCCCGCGCTGAGCGCCCCGGCCACGCCTGGCGCCGCCTCGACGGGGGCAACCGCGACCGCCGCCGACGGCAAGGTGCCCTTCGAGACGGTGAAGGCCATCGTCGATGCGCGCTGCCTGGCCTGCCACAACGCGGCGCTGGCGCCCAAGCGCATCCAGTTCCACGAGCCGCAGCTGATCGAGCAGCACGCGGCCGAGATCTACCAGCAGGTGGTCGTGCAGAAGAGCATGCCGCTCAACAACGCGACCGGCATCACCGACGAGGAGCGGGCGACGCTCGGACGCTGGTTCAAGGAACGCTGACGCCGTCGCACGCCCCGGGCCGGAGCCACTCGCTCAGACCAGATCGGCCATGACCTCGATCGGAATGATCGCGCCGGGATGCTGGATCACCCGCGCCGCGACGCGATTGCCGAAGACCGCCGCGCTCACCGCATCCGCGCCGGCCAGGCGCCGCGCCAGGTAGCCGCCCGCGAAGGCATCGCCCGCGGCGGTCGTGTCGACGACGCGCGCCACCTCCTCCGTCGGCGCCTCGGCCCAGTGCCCGGGCGTCTGCGCGCTGTGCACCAGCGTGGGCGATGCACCGCGTTTGATCAGCACCTCCGGCGTCGGCAGCGATTGTGCCTGCGCGATCGCAGCCTCCAAAGAGTCGAGGCCCGTCAGCGCCTGATGGTCGTCCGCGGTCACCAGCGCGATCGTGGCCAGCGAGAACGCGCGCTCGAAGGCCACGCGTGCCGCGGCGCGGTCGGGCCACAGACGCGGTCGGAAGTTGTTGTCGAACACCACCTGAGCGCCGCGTGCGCGCAGGCGCTCCATCAGCGCGAAGAGCCGCTCCCGCCCCGCGGGCGGCAGCACGGCCAGCGTGATGCCGCTGAGGTAGAGCGCGTCGAAGTCCTCGGCATGGCGCTCGAGCGGGCTGACGGCCTCATCGAAATAGGCCTTCGCCGCGGCGGTGTCGCGCCAGTAGTGGAAGCTGCGCTCGCCGGCGGGATCGACCTCGATCAGGTACAGCCCGGGCATGCGTCCGGGGATCCGCCGCACCAGCCGGGTGTCGATGCCCTGGTCGCGCCAGCGCTCCAGCAGGCCGGTGCTCAGGCCGTCGTCGCCGAGGGCGGTCGCATAGGCCACCTGAACGCCGGCCGCATCGCCGCAGCGCTTGAGGTACACGGCGGTGTTGAAGGTGTCGCCGCCATAGCCCTGGGTCATGGGACCGAAGGCCTGACCCTTGAGTTCCAGCATGCATTCGCCGATCACGGCGACGCGTCGAGTCATCGGAGACCTCCCATCCATGGCTGATCCGTTCAGCGCAGCCAGCGCTGAAGTTCCGGCATCGCGACGGGCAACTGCCCGGCGACCATCGCCGAGAACACCTGCGCGCCCTTCGCGCCCAGGTGGGTGCGATCGAACACCGGATTGGCCGCGCCGGCGCGTTCGGGCGAGGAGGCACCCTGTGCGGGCGCATCGATCGGCTTGGGCGCCATCGCGAGCGTGTCGGCCTCCGCTTCTCCCATCGCCTGCACCGCGGCGTGGCTGATCGCGTTCAGGTCGATCACCGGCACGCGGTGCTCGGTGGCGACGCGGATCGTCGCCTCGGCCCAGGGACGCAGCGCGTTGTCGAGCCGTCCCTGTGCGTCGAAGCTGCGTCGCGTCAGCGGCGTCAGCATCACCAGGCGAGCGCCGGTTGGCGCGACGTCGTCGATGTAGCGGGCGAGATTGGCGGGGAACTCGGTCTGGAGGTCGGTCGAGCGGCCCGGCTTGCCGGGCTGGTCGTTATGGCCGAACTGCATGAGCACCACATCGGTTTGCCCGGCCGGCCGGGCGCGCAGCAGCGCCATCACCTGGTCCCACAGACCTTCGGCACGGAAGCTCTTCGTGCTGCGCCCGCCCTTGGCGAGGTTGAGGCAACTCACCCCGGGCTGGAAGCGCGCGCACAACGCGTCGCCGTAGCCGCTCTTCGTGGCCATCGTCGAATCGCCGACGAGGATCACGCGGAGCGACGTCGGCGGCGTCTCCTGCGCTTGAACCGCGCCGGCCAGGAGCGCCAGCGCGAGCAACCATGACTGCTTCATGCGCGCATTAGAACTTATAGCTCGCGCCCAGCAGGAACTCACGGCCGGTGACGTGATAGACCACCGGGCTGTTGCGGGCCCGGGAGATGAACTGGTCGTTCGCCTCGTTGGTCAGGTTGACGCCCTCCAGCGTGACCGTGAGCCGGTCGTTGATCTTGTAGGAGATCGACGCGTCCACGTTGAGCGTGGCGTTCTTCCCTTCGACGTCGTTGTTGTTCTGCCCCGGCACCCGCGTCAGGAAGGACGAGCGCTTGGAGGCCGAAACCCGGGCGCTGAAGGTGTCGTCGTCGTAGTACAGCGTGGCGTTCCACGACTTCGGCGACATGTTGAGCAGGTCGTCGGTGATGGTGGCGTTGCTGGTCGGCGAAACCAGGTAGGTGATCTTCGACTTGACGTAGGTGTAGTTGAGGACCGTGCCGAAATTGCGCCCCCACGACGGCAGGAAGGTGAACGGCTGCTGGTAGTTCAGCTCGATGCCGCGCAGCTTGCCCCCCGGGGTGTTGATCGGCGTGGTGAGCTGGAAGACCTCCTCGCCGGTGAAGTTGGAGGGCAGCAGCGACAGCGGCAGGCCGGTCTGGTTGTACGGCGCGTTGGTGCGCAGGCTCTGGATGTAGGTGTCGATGTTCTTCTGGAACACGCCCACGCCGATGAAGGCATTGCGGCCGAAGTACCACTCCAGGCTGCCGTCGAAGGTCTTGGCGCGGAAGGGCTTCAGATACGGGTTGCCGGTGGTGATCGACAAGGTGCCCGTGGTGCTGATGGTGCCGCCCGGGTTGAGGTTGCCCAGCTGCGGACGCGCCATGACCTTGGCCGCGGCGAAGCGCGCGATGAGGTCCTTGGTGAGGTTGGCCGAGACGTTCAGCGCCGGCAGCCAGTCCTTGTACTTCTGGCCGATGACGACCTCGGTGCCGCCGCCGGTGGCCAGGTAGCCAGTGGCCTCCTGCTCGGTGACGACGTAGCGCACGCCGACGTTGCCCTGCATCCGCAGGCCCAGCACGCGGCCCTCGAAGTCCGCCTGCACGAAGCCGCCCCGGTCGCGCTCGACCACCGCGCGGTTGTTGCCGCGCGCATTGCCGTTCGTGATGGAGGACAGGGTGAAGTCGCCCGGTCCGCCCGCAGGCCCGCTCTTGAGGCAGTTGCAGTAGATGTCGTAGGCGGCGGCGATGGCGTTGAGGTCGGGAATGACCCAGGACGTGGGCGTGCCCGCCGGCAGGCTCAGGCCGCGACCGAAGTTGGTCAGCATCGTCGTCAGCACGCCCGATCCGGCCGCCGGCGAGAAGATGGTGTCGTTCTGGTTGATGCGGCGGAATTCGTAGGTGTCGAAGCTGTACTTCTTGTAGTCGTAGCCCGCCTTGAGGGTCAGCGTGTCGGGCAGCACCTCCCACGCCAGGTCCAGGTGGGCGATGTCGTTGCGGTTGTTGGCGCCCTGCGGCCGGATGCGGACCTCGCTGGTGGTCGTGTTGGCGACCGTGGTGGGCTGCGTGCCGGTGGTGACCTGCGGCACGCCGACGATCTGCAGCGCGCCGTTCGGCACCGTCGGGTCGAAGGGGTACTTGATGACCGGCAGGCGGTCGTCGTTGCGGAAGTCCAGCGTGTAGCCGTTGACGTTGAGCGCATCCAGCGTGACCGTGGTCTGCACCGGGTTGCGGAACTTGGAGTCCGCTCGGCCCACCTTGGCGTTGAGCTTGAGGTGGTCGGTGAGCTCCTGCTCCAGCGTCAGGCTGGGCTGGCGGAAGGTGGTGGTGAGCTCGTCGTAGCGCGACTCGGCGCGGATGTCGACGCCGTTGAAGACGCCGTACTGGAGCGCGCCGTTGGGCGCGTACTGCGCCTCGACGACGCTGGTCTGCGGCTTGCCGCCCTGGCTCGCGGTGCGGCTGAAGGAGATCGCCTCGAGGAAGTCCTCGCGCCGCGTCGCATCCAGCTTCGAATACAGCATGTCGAAGGTGAGCAGCGTGCGATCGGTCGGCTTGAACTGCACCGAGCCGGTCAGGCCCAGCCGGTCCTGGTCGTGGGTGAGCCGGCCGTAGCGCGGCAGGCGCGGGTGGAAGTTGTCGGCGCTGCTGGCCAGGCTGTAGGCCGAGCTCGCGCCGGCGGACGCCGGCAGGCGCGGCACGCCCTGCGCGGCCGGGCCGCAGTTGGCCGCGGTGGTGGCGGGATTCGCGGGCGTCGTGCCCTGCGGCGAGCACCAGCCGCCCGAGGACGGGCCGTTGTCCCAGCGCACCGTGGAGAAACCTTCCTCGAACAGGCGGCGCTTCGAGTACGCGCCGGACACCAGCACGCCCAGCCGCTTGTCGAGGAAGACGTCGCTGATCAGGAAGGCGGCGCGAGGGTCGGTCTCGCGCGCCAGGTCGTTGTAGCGCGCCTTCACCGAGGCGGTGATCACGCGCTTGTTGAAGTCGAAGGGCCGCGCCGCCTGCAGGTCCACCGTCGCGCCGAGCGAGCCTTCGTCCACTTCCGCCGAGCTGCTCTTGCGCACGGTGATGGTGTTGAAGAGCTCGGAGGCGAAGACGTTGAAGTCGAAGCCGCGCGAGCGGTTGGCGCCGCCGGAGCTGTCGGTGCCGCCGGTGGTGGCGAGCGCCTCGATGCCGTTGATGCGCACCCGGGTGAAGTCGGCGCCCAGGCCGCGCACCGTGATGTTGCGGCCCTCGCCGGCGTCGCGGTCGATCACGACGCCGGGAACGCGCTGCAGCGATTCGGCCAGGTTGGTGTCGGGGAACTTGGCGATGTCCTCGGCCTTGATGACGTCGACGATGCCGCGGTCCTGGCGCTTGGCGTTCAGCGCGCTTTCCAGCGACGCCCGGATGCCGGTGACGACCACCGTCTCGAGCGCCTTGTCGCTGGCGGCGGCGGAGGCCGCCGGCGCGGCCGCTGCCGGGGCGGCCTGGTCCTGGCTCCAGGCGGGCAGCGTGAGCGTCGCCGTGCCCAGCAGGCAGGCGGCGAGGCGGGTCAGGCGGGGCGTGGGCGACGCGGCGCGATGCGCGCGGCGCTGACGATCGGACGAGGTCGTCCCGAGGCGAGTCCCATGACGGTGGGGCATGACGTTGTCTCCAAGGTGCTTCTGCGGCCGCGGGCTCGGGATCGTGGCCCTCGCTCTCGCGGCATCGGTCGGTCGCGGGCGCACGCAGGGCGCCGGCAGGTCGGGAGCGGCCGTCGCTGCAGTGCGATCGCCGCCTCGGTACTGCGGATGTCTGCGATCCGCGCCGCGCGCGGACCCTGGGGTCAGGTCGGGGTCAGAGGTAGTCCTCGCGCCGTGGCGAGAACTGGTCCAGCAGCGTGCTGCCGGGCTCCAGCGCGACGACGCCATGCATCGTCAGCCGCGGCGCGACGAAGGCGTCGCCCGGCTTGAGCGTGCGTTTCACGCCGCCGACCTCGCAGGCGAAGGAGCCGCTCAGGACGAACGCGATCTGGTCATGCGCGTCGTGCGCGTGCGGCGTCCCGATGGCGCCTTCGTCGAACTGCACCAGCACCGACATCAGCTCCGGCGTGTGGCCGACGATCTTGCGGCGGATGCCGTCGCCGAGCTCGGTCCAGGGCGCGTCGTCGTTCAGGAAATACGGATTCATCGGGGCGGTCTCCTCGCGATCCCGGCAAGCGCCGGTGCGGCTGGCGCCGGGAGGGTCCCGGCCGTCGTTGCGAGCAACTATAGCGAGGTCGCGAAAAATTGAAACAGCGGTTCACTACATAGAAACCATAGTTCCGGGAAAGTCCGCAGACCCGTACGCTTCGCTCCCATCAGTCGCCGGAAGCACCCCGATGCCGGGTGTTTCCTTCCGCCGCCGCACGATGCCGCGTGGCACGGACACCCCCACCGCACCGAGGTAGACATGGACATCCGCCAACCCATCCACAGCGAGCATGCCCGCACGCTGGACACCGAAGGCCTGCGCCGCCAGTTCCTGGTCGAGGACCTGTTCCAGCCCGACCGCGCGACGCTGACCTACAGCCAGATCGACCGGATCATCGTCGGCGGCATCATGCCGGTGACCCAGCCGGTGACCTTCTCGGCGGACCTGGGCAAGCACACCGGCACCGACTACTTCCTGCAGCGCCGCGAACTGGGGCTGATCAACATCGGCGGCGCGGCCCGCGTCTTCGTCGACGACACGCAGTACGAAGTCGGCCCGCGCGAGGCGCTCTACATCGGCCAGGGCGCGAAGATCGTCGAGTTCAAGAGCGTCGACGGCGCCAACCCGGCGAAGCTCTACTTCAACTGCGCGCCGGCCCACACGTCCTATCCGACGCGCAAGGTCACGCTGGCCGAGGCCTCGCCCGAGACGCTGGGCGCGCCCGAGACGAGCAACCGCCGCACCATCTACAAGTTCCTCGTGCCCGACGTGCTGCCCACCTGCCAGCTGCTGATGGGCATGACGCAGATGGAGCCGGGCAGCCTGTGGAACACCATGCCCTGCCACCAGCACGACCGCCGCATGGAGGTCTATTTCTACTTCGACATGAAGGCCGACGCGGTGGTCTTCCACATGCTGGGCGAGCCGACGCAGACCCGCCACCTGGTCGTGCGCAACGAGCAGGCGGTGATCAGCCCGAGCTGGTCCATCCATTCCGGCGTCGGCACCCAGGCCTACACCTTCATCTGGGGCATGGTCGGCGAGAACCAGGTCTTCAAGGACATGGACCACGTGCCGATGACGACGCTGCGCTGAAGCGCCGCGGCTCGCGACCCCACCCGACCAAGGGAATGAACGAGATGATCCTGGACAACTTCCAACTCGATGGCCGCGTGGCCATCGTCTCCGGCTGCAACACCGGGCTGGGGCAGGGCATGGCGGTGGCGCTGGCGCAGGCTGGCGCACACATCGTCGGCGTCAACGTGTCCGACCCGGTCGAGACCCGGACCGAGGTCGAGCGCCTGGGCCGGCGCTTTCTGGACCTGCGCGCCAACCTCGGCGACATCAGCTGCATCGAGGGCCTGGTGGCCGAGGCCAAGTCGCTGACCGGCCGCGTCGACATCCTGGTCAACAACGCCGGCATCATCCGGCGCGAGGATGCGATCCGCTTCAGCGAGAAGGACTGGGACGACGTCGTCGACCTCAACCTCAAGACGGTGTTCTTCTTCTCGCAGGCCGTGGCCAGGCAATACCTCGCGCAGGGCGGCGGCGGCAAGATCATCAACGTGGCGTCGATGCTGTCCTTCCAGGGCGGCGTGCGCGTGCCCTCGTACACCGCCAGCAAGAGCGGCGTGATGGGCATCACCCGGCTGATGGCCAATGAATGGGCGGCGCACGGCATCAACGTCAACGCGATCGCGCCCGGCTACATGGCCACCAACAACACCGCCGCGCTGCGCCAGGACGAGAGCCGCAACGCCGCGATCCTGGACCGCATTCCCGCGGGCCGCTGGGGCGTGCCGGACGACCTGGCCGGACCGGTGGTGTTCCTCGCCTCCAAGGCCTCCGACTACGTGAACGGGTATACCGTCGCGGTCGACGGCGGGTGGCTCGCCCGCTGACGCCATGTTCGGCGCGACGGGGTCCGCAGAGGCCCCGCGCGCCCGCCGACGGAGACACGGCACATGTATGAGAACAAGCGACTGGGCTTCCTGTTCGTCCTGCCTTTCGTGCTGGGCGTGCTGCTGTTCAAGCTCTTCCCCTTCGTGATGAGCTTCGCGCTCAGCTTCACGCAGTACGACCTGATCGATCCGCCCCAGTTCGTGGGGCTGCGCAACTACGAGGAACTCGCCACCGCGGACCCGCTGTTCCGAAAGTCGCTGGGCGTGACGCTGCTCTTCGCGCTGCTCGCCGTGCCGCTGCGCGTGGGCTTCGCGCTGTTCATCGCGCACGTGCTCAATTTCAAGCTGCGCGGCATCAACTTCTTCCGGGCGGCGTTCTACATCCCGTCCATCCTCGGCGGCTCGATCGCGGTGGCGGTGCTGTGGCGCTTCGTCTTCGCGCGCAACGGGCTGGTGAACCTGGTGCTGGTGAAGCTCGGCCTCGAGCCGATCCCGTGGCTCGCCGACGAGCATTACTCGATGTGGACCATCGTGCTGCTGTTCACGTGGCAGTTCGGCTCGGCGATGGTGATCTTCCTGGCGGCGCTGCAGAACGTGTCGATCTCGCTGTACGAGGCGGCCGAGTGCGACGGCGCCAGCAAGGCCCAGCAGTTCTGGAAGATCACCGTGCCGCTGATCACGCCGGTGATCTTCTTCAACGTGATCATGCAGATGGTCCACGCGTTCCAGGAATTCAACGGCCCCTACATGATCACCGAGGGTGGCCCGCTGCACTCGACCTACGTGCTGGCGCTCTACATCTACGACCAGAGCTTCCGCTTCTTCAACCTGGGCTACGGCGCGGCGCTGTCGTGGGTGCTGTTCGCGCTCGTCGGCGGACTGGCGGCGCTGTCCTTCTGGAGCTCGAAGTACTGGGTCTTCTATTCGGGCGAGAAGGAGTCCAAGCGATGAGCCGCCTTCCCACCCCCCAGCGCCGCAGTACGCCCCTCCAACCCCCTCTCCCGCTTGCGGGAGAGGGCGGGGGTGAGGGCCGCGGCCGTGGCCACTCGCCCACCCTGACCCTGGGCCGCGATCGCGGCAACCGCCCGCTGCGCTACCTGGCGCTGGCCGCGGTCGCCATCGTGATGCTCTACCCGCTGCTGTGGCTGGTCGGCGCCTCCTTCAAGAGCAACGCCGAGATCTTCAGCTCCGCCGGCTTCTGGCCCGACCGCTTCGACTTCGGCGCCTACGCCAAGGGCTGGAAGACCAGCACCGAGTACACCTTCGCGACCTACTTCCTGAACAGCTTCCTGATCACGATCCCGCGCATCGTCGTGACGGTGATCTCCTGCGTGCTGGTGGCCTACGCCTTCGCGCGCTTCGAGTTCTGGGGCCGCAAGCTGCTGTTCAGCATCATGATCGCCACGATGATGCTGCCCCTGATCGTGCTGCGCCTCCCGCAGTACCTGGTCTTCCGCGAGATCGGCTGGCTGGACTCCTACCTGCCGCTGATCGTGCCCTCGGCCTTCGCCACGGACACCTTCTTCGTCTTCATGCTGGTGCAGTTCCTGCGCGGCATCCCGCGCGACATGGAGGAGGCCGCCCAGATCGACGGCTGCAATGCGCTGCAGCTGCTGTGGCACATCATCGTGCCGCTGCTCAAGCCCGCCATCATCTCGGTGATCGTCTTCCAGTTCATCTGGACGATGAACGACTTCATGGGCCCGCTGATCTACCTGGCCTCGGTGGAGAAGTACCCGGTCTCGCTGGCGCTGAAGATGAGCATCGGCGCGACCGAGGAGGTCGAGTGGGCCAACGTGATCGCGATCTCGGTGGTGGCGCTGATCCCGTCGATCGCCGTGTTCTTCGCGGCGCAGAAGCATTTCATCGAGGGCGCGACGTCCTCGGGCGTCAAAGGCTGACAAGGGCTGACAAGGACATCGGCATGGCAAGACTGAGCCTCAACAAGGTCGAGAAGGTGTACCCCAACGGATTCAAGGCCGTGCACGGCGTGGACCTGGAGGTGCGCGACGGCGAGTTCATGGTCTTCGTCGGCCCCTCGGGCTGCGCGAAGTCGACGCTGCTGCGGATGATCGCGGGGCTGGAGAGCATCACCGGCGGCGAGCTGCGCATCGGCGAGCGCGCCGTCAACGCGCTGCCGCCCAAGCAGCGCGGCATCGCGATGGTGTTCCAGAACTACGCGCTGTATCCCCACATGAAGGTCTACGACAACCTGGCCTTCGGCCTGAAGCTGGCGGGCACGCCCAAGGCCGAGCTCGACCAGCGCGTGCGCCATGCCGCGAAGCTGCTGGAGATGGAGCACCTGCTGGACCGTTATCCGAAGCAGCTCTCCGGCGGCCAGGCGCAGCGCGTCGCGGTGGGCCGGGCGATCGTGAAGAAGCCGGACGTCTTCCTCTTCGACGAGCCGCTGTCCAACCTCGACGCCAAGCTGCGCGCCGCGATGCGGGTGCGGCTGACCGAGCTGCACCGCACGCTGCGCGACAGCCAGCAGCCCGCCACCACGATCTACGTCACCCACGACCAGGTCGAGGCGATGACGATGGGCGAGCGCATCTGCGTCCTCAAGGAGGGCGTGATCCAGCAGGTCGACACGCCGACGGCGCTCTACGACCGGCCGGCCAACGCCTTCGTCGCCGGCTTCATCGGCTCGCCGGAGATGAACCTGCTCGAGGCGCGCCTGCAAGCCACCGACACCGGGCTGGCCGTCGAGGTGGGCGGAGCGCGGCTGCCGCTGCCCGCGGACAAGGCAGCGGGCATCGCGGCGCTGCCGCGCCTGGCGGATGCGGCGGTGACCTTCGGCCTGCGGCCGGAGCACATCGGCCTGGCGCCGCGCGTGCAGGGCGACAGCGTCGGCGTCACGGCGCGGCTGCGCTTCACCGAGCACATGGGCTCGGAGGTCTACCTGCATGCGGAGCTGGGCGCGCTGCCGATCACGGCGCGCATCCCGGCCGAGCAGGCGATCGCGCTGCAGGGCCTGGCGCGCGGCGACGCGCTGACGCTGCACCTGCAGCTGTCGGCCTGCCACCTCTTCGACGCGGGCAGTGGCGTGAACCTGATGTCCGCCGCGCTGGGGACGCGCGCATGAGCCTGCCGAGACGACAGGTGCTGGGCTTGGCGGCGGGCGGCGCCGCGGTCGCCGCCGCGCTGACGGCGCCGGCGGTGCTGCGCGCGCAGGACAAGGCCACCGTGCTGCGCTTCGCCTGGTGGGGCGGCGCGGGCCGGCATGAAGCGACGCTCAAGGCGCTGGCGCTTTTCGAGCGCCGCCACGGCGTGCGGGTGAAGGCCGAATACATGGGCTTCAACGGCTACCTGGAGCGCCTGACGACGCAGATCGCCGGTGGCTCCGAGCCCGAAGTCATGCAGATCAACTGGGCCTGGCTGGCGATGTTCAGCAAGCGCGGCAACGGCTTCGCCGACCTGCACCGGCATGCGGCGCTGCTGGACCTGGCCCAGTTCGACCGGGAAGACCTCGCGTATGGCGAGGTCGCGGGCAAGCTCAACGCACTGCCGGTGTCCTTCAGCGCGCGGGTGATGCTGTGGAACCAGGCGGCCTTCGATCGCGCGGGCCTGGCGCTGCCGCGCAGCTGGGACGAGCTCTTCGCCGCCGGACCGGCCTTCCGCCGCCTCCTGGGCCAGGACGCCTACCCGCTGGACGGCGAGCTGTACGACATGATGCTGCTCTCCCAGGCCTGGGTGCAGCAGCGCCACGGCACGCCCTATGTCGATCCCGCGTCGCCGCGCGTGGCGATGAACGAGGCGGCCGCGCTGGACTGGGTCCGCATCTACAAGCGGCTCGTCACCGAGCACGTCGCCACGCCGCTGCCGCTGCGCGCGAGCCTGGGCGGCGCCGAGAAGCCGACCGAGCAGCAACCCGACTGGGTGGTCGGCCGCTGGGCGGGGAACTACACCTGGGACTCGGTGATCGGGTTGCGCGCGTCGACGCTGGACAAGCAGCAGAAGCTGGTGCTCGGCGACTTCCCGACGCTGCCCGGCGCGCTGGACAGCGGCATGTTCGGCCGGCCCACGGTGATGTACGCGGTGAGCCGCCATGCGGAGAAGAACGGCCGGGCCGAACTGGCCGCGCGGCTCGTCAACTTCCTGCTGACCGACCCCGAGGCCGCGACGCTGCTGGGCCGCACGCGCGGCCTGCCGTCGGCGCGCGGCCCCTTCGAGCAGCTGAAGGCGGCCGGCACCCTGCCGCCGCTGGAGGTCGCGGCGCATGAGCAGATCAAGGTCCAGCGCGAGTCGGGCCGGCTCAAGCGCCCGGCGCCGCTGTTCGAGCATGCGCGGCTGCACAAGTTCATGCGCGAGGTCTTCGAGACCGTCGCCTATGGCAAG
Organism: Roseateles sp. 22389; assembly: GCF_052044995.1. Taxonomy (NCBI): domain Bacteria; kingdom Pseudomonadati; phylum Pseudomonadota; class Betaproteobacteria; order Burkholderiales; family Sphaerotilaceae; genus Roseateles; species Roseateles sp. 22389. The sequence goes on along the minus strand of NZ_JBQEOF010000029.1, from coordinate 36,971 downwards.
ACCACCGAGGTCGATGCCGCGCGCCGCCTGGTCGCCGAAGGCCAGGCCCTCCTGCAACGGATCAAGTGAACCCGTCTCCCCGAGGATCAAAGCGACCATGAAAGCCACCGAACGCCAGCTGCGCTTCGTCACCCGCGAGGACCCCGATACCGGCGCGCGCGTCACCCGGCTCACGCCCACCGACGTGACCTGTCACCGCAACTACTTCTATCAGAAGTGCTTCACCAACGATGGCCAGCGGCTGATCTTCGGCGCCGAGTTCGGGCCCGGCTCGAGCTGGAACTACCACCTGCTGGACCTCGGCTCGCAGGTCGCGACGCAGCTCACCGACCAGGCGGGCGAGAACACCTTCGGCGGCTTCCTGAGCCCCGACGACCAGCACCTGTACTTCGTCCGCGCGGAGCGGCGCCTGATCCGCCTGTCGCTGCGCGACCTGAGCGAGGAGGTCGTCTACACCGTGCCCGAGGGCTGGGTGGGTTACGGCACCTGGGTCTCGAACAGCGCCTGCACGAAGATGGTCGGCATCGAGATCGCCGCGAGCGACTGGTTCCCGCTCAGCGACTGGCAGAAGTTCCACCAGATGTTCCATGCGAAGCCGCGCTGCCGCCTGATCCGCATCGACCTGGCCACCGGCGCGCGCGAGGTGATCCTCGAGCAGCAGGGCTGGCTGGGCCATCCGCAGTACCGGCCAGGGGACGACCACACGGTCGCGTACTGCCATGAAGGGCCGCATGATCTGGTGGATGCGCGCATGTGGTTCGTCGACGAGGACGGCCGCAACGTCCGGTGCGGGCGGCGTCAAGACAAGGGCGAAAGCTGCACGCATGAGTTCTGGGTGCCGGACGGTTCCGCGATGATCTACGTCTCCTACCTGAAGGGGCAGCGCGATCGATGGATCTGCGCGCTCGATCCCATGACGCTTCAATCCCGGCGCCTCACGAAGATGCCACCCTGCTCGCACCTGATGAGCAACCACGACGGCACGCTGCTGATCGGCGATGGCTGCGACTCGCCGGCCGATGTCGCCGACACCGGTAGCCACCAGATCGCGACCGATCCCTTCCTGCACCTGTTCGACCTGAAGGCCGGCACCGAGCGGCGCGTGGCGCGGCATGACAGCTCGTGGCGCGTCTACAAGGGCAATCGGCAGGTCACGCATCCGCATCCGTCGTTCACGCCCGACGAGCGGCAGGTGCTGTTCAGCGCCGATGCCGAGGGCGAGCCGGCGCTGTACCTGGCGGACCTGTGATGCGGGGCTGGCGCGGCGCGGTGATGGCGGGGCTGTGCGTGGCGGCGCTGCAGGCCGCGTGGGCGCAGGACCGGCCGCAACTCGGCGACGACGCGGCCGCCCAGGCCACGGCCGCGCGCTACCTCGGCGATTGGCGGCCGCAGACGCTCGATCCCTCGCGCTGGACGCCGACCTTCGTCGTCGCCGCCGACGGGAGCGGCACGCACCGCACGCTGCAGGCCGCGATCGATGCCTTGCCGGCCAAGGGGCAGGGCGGATCGGCGGCCCCGGCGCGCGCCTACGTGCTCGTCAAGCCGGGCACTTATCGCGAGCCGCTCTGCATCCAGGACAAGGCGCCGTTCACGCTGTACGGCCGTGGCGATGCCGCCGAGGTCGTGATCGTCGAAGGCCGCTACAACGCGCTGCCGAAGGCGCGCGGCGCCGTCGCGCACCGCTGCATGCCGCTGCTCGATGCGGAGACCTTCGGGACACCGGGCAGCGCCAGCGTGATGCTGTTCAGCGACGACGTGCAGCTCGCGCGGCTGACCATCGCCAACGATGCGATGGACCACGTGGCCGACGGAAAGGGCTACCCGCCCGGCGTCGGCGAGAGCGGCGGCGCGCAGGCCGTCGCGCTGATGACGCGCGGCGACCGGATCCAGCTCGAGCAGGTGCGGCTGCTCGGACACCAGGACACCTTCTATGCCGAGCGCGCCAGTGAGGACCTCGCGAGCGAGTCGCGCGTGTTCGTGCATGCCGGCGAGATTCGCGGCGACGTCGATTTCATCTTCGGCGGCGCGACGCTGGTGATCGACGACAGCGTCATCGTGAGCCGCGCCGGGCGGCGCTCGCCGGGGCAGGGCGGCGTCGTGCTCGCGCCCAGCACGCCCGATGGCGTGCCGCGCGGCTTCCTGGTCCAAGGTTCGCGCTGGGTGGCGGAGCCCGGCGTGGCGCCGGGCAGCGTGCGCCTGGGCCGGGCCTGGGACCGCGGCGTGAAGGCCGGCGAATGGCGCCGGTCGCCGTCGACGCCCAACGGCCAGGCGGTGATCCGGGACAGCCAGCTCGGTCCTCATCTGACGGCCTGGGCGGCCTCGACCTCGCGCCGCCCTTTCGCCGCGACCGGCGAAGCGGCCAACCGCATGACCGAGTACCGCAATGTCGCGTCGACCGCCGCGTCGCCAGCCGCGTCCCGCGACGCGGTGCCCGCCGCGGCCTTCGACGCGATCGCGCCCGGCGATGGCTGGGCCTCGATGAACGGCGGCACGGCAGGCGGCGCGAAGGCGAAGGTCGAGGCCATCCGCGTCGTGCGCACGCGGGCCGAGCTCGATGCCGCGCTGGCGCTCGGCGACACGCCCAAGCTGATCGCGCTGGCGGCGCGCATCGACCTGGCGGCGGACGCGTCCGGCCGCCCGCTGGGCATCGAGGATTTCCGCGATCCGGCTTTCGATCTCGACGCCTTCGCGCGCCAGTACGACCCGGCGACCTGGGGCCGTCGCCCGCCCGAAGGGCCGCTCGAGGAGGCGCGCAAGCGGTCCGCGCGGCGCCAGGCGGCGCAGGTCGTCGTCAAGGTGCCGTCCAACACGACGATCGTCGGCCTCACACCCGATGCGGGCTTCGACAACGGCTCGCTGATGCTGGAGAAGGTCTCGCAGGTGATCCTGCGCAACCTGCGTTTCTCCGATGCCTACGACTTCTTCCCCGCCTGGGACCCGAACGACAACGGGCATGGCGAATGGAACTCCGAGTACGACACCGTCTCGCTGCGCGAGGCGACGCAGGTGTGGATCGACCACTGCGTCTTCGACGACGGCGCCCGGCCCGATCCGCGCGAGCCGGTGGTGCTCGGCCAGCGGATGCAGCGCCATGACGGCTTGCTGGACATCACGCGGCGCTCCGACTTCGTGACCGTGTCCTGGAACGTCTTCCGCCGCCACGACAAGACCATGCTGATCGGCGGCGGCGACGGCCATCGCGACGACCGCGGGCACCTGCGCGTCACGCTGCATCACAACCTGTGGGAGCAGGTGAAGGAGCGCGCGCCGCGGGTGCGCTACGGCCAGGTGCATGTCGCCAACAACCTCTACCTGGCGGCGCCGGCGGGGGACTATCCCTACGCCTACTCGATCGGCGTGGGCCTCGAATCGCAGGTGCTGAGCGAGGCCAACGCCTGGGAGGCGGCGGCCGGCATCGCGCCGGGGCGGGTGGCGCGGCTGCTCAAGGGCGACCGGATCGAGGACCGCGGCTCGCGCTTCAACGGCGAGCCGGTCGACCTGGTGGGCATGCTCCGTGCCGCGAATCCGGACCGGTCGGTCGCCGGCGAGGCCGGCTGGACGCCACCGTACCGCCTGTCCATCGAGGCCGCGACCGAGGTGCCGGCCCGGGTTCGCGCGGGCGCGGGCACCGGCCGGCTGTGGTGAAATCTTCCCTTTCCAGGAACACGTTGCGCATGGATGACGATCTGAACGATGGCAAGCAGCAGCCCGAGTCGGTGGCCGCGGTGCTCAAGGTCTTTGCCATCCTGCAGGCCCTGTCGGAACGCAGCGACACCGGCATCTCGGAGCTCTCGGTGCGGCTGGCCATGCCCAAGGCGACGGTCTACCGCTTCCTGCAGACGATGAAGACCCTGGGCTACGTGCACCAGGAGTCCGACAGCGAGCGCTACGGCCTGGCGATGAAGGTCTTCGAGATCGGCGCCAAGGCGCTGCAGTATCCGGACCTGGTCGACCTGTCCAAGCACCACATGCAGATGCTGGCCGACGCCACCGGCGAGACGGTCCACCTGGGCACGCTGATCGACAGCGAGATCATCTACGTCCACAAGGTCGACTCCCGGCACATGCTGGGCATGTACTCGCGCATCGGTCGCCGCGCGCCGCTGCACTGCACCGCGATCGGCAAGGTGCTGATGGCCTGGGAGCATCCGGAGCGCCGCGCGCGCGTGCTGGCCGGCGCGGAGTTCCAGCGCTTCCGCGACAAGACGATCACCGAGCCGGCCGCCTTCCAGGCCGAGCTGGAGCGGGTGAAGGCGCAGGGCTTCGGCGAGGACCGCGAGGAATTCGACGACCACATCCGCTGCCTGGGCGTGCCGATCTTCGACCGGCTGGGCCAGCCCATCGCCGGCATGAGCGTGAGCTTCCCCACCTTCCGCTACGACGAGGCCAAGGCGCCCGAGGTGGTGGCGATGCTGCAGGCGGCCAGCCGCGACATCTCGGCGCGGCTGGGCTGCGCGAAGTTCCCGCTCGACACCTGAGCCCGGGCGGCTCAGGCACGGGACAATCGCGGCCTTCTTCGTTCCCGTCCCAATCCCTTTTCGCGCTGCATCGGCGCGACACCGCGATAACGCGGTTGTCGCGTGGACCGATGTTGTCGTACAACTGAGCCCCTGATGACTGTGCCGCTGACCCGTACCCGCCCGAAATCGCTGGCCCTCGGACTTGTCCGGGCGCTGGAGGACCGCATCCGCGCGGGCGCGCTGGCCAGCGGCGACAAGCTGCCGACCGAGGCGGCGATCATGGCCGAGTTCGAGGTCAGCCGGACGGTGGTCCGGGAAGCGATCTCCAAGCTGCAGGCGGCCGGGCTGGTCGAGACGCGGCATGGCATCGGGACCTTCGTGCTGGGGCTGGGGGAGGGCGGGCCCTTCCGCATCGGGGCCGAGCAGATGGCGACGCTGCACGATGTCGTCGCGGTGCTGGAGTTGCGCATCGGTGTCGAGACCGAAGCCGCGGCGCTGGCGGCCCAGCGGCGCGGAGACGCGCACCTGGACGCGATGCGCGCGGCGGTGGGCGCTTTCGCGGAGGCGGCGCTGGCGGGCCGCGACGCGGTGGCGGCGGACTTCCAGTTCCACCTGGAGATCGCCCGCGCGACGGGCAATCCGCATTTCGAGCAGCTGATGGCGACGCTGGGCGCGCCGAGCATCCCGCGCGCGCGCCTGGCCAGCCTGCAGGCCGCCGGCGACGAGGACCCGATCGCGCAGCGCGACTATCTGCTGCGCGTGAACGCGGAGCATGAAAGCATCCTCGACGCGATCGCCGCGCGCGACGCCGAGGCCGCGCGCGCGGCGATGCGCACCCACCTGGCCAACAGCCGTGAACGCCGCCGCCGCGCGGCGCTGGCGTTGCAGGAACAGCGCTGAACGCAGCGGCCGCGGCGGGCTTCAGTCGGCGACGGCTGGCGCTTCGTCGCTGGGCCGGGTTTCCTCCACCGTGAACTTCCAGCCCTTGCGGCCGGAAGTGGCGACGATCTTCTGATGCACGAGGCGTTCGACGGTCATGATCCGGTCGAACGCGGACTTCAAGGTCTCGTCTCCCGCCGCGTGCTTCAGATAGAGCAATCGCTGCAGGGTGTCGTTGGACTTCGGCACGCGACCTCGACGTTCCCAGAGGCTGATGTTCTGCTCGCTGACGCCTTGCAGCGTGGCCATGGCTGCCTGGGACAGGTGCATCTTCGACCGCAGGTACCGGAACTCCTTGCCGGTGAGGCGGCCGGGTTTTCGGACCAGGTGCGCGGCGATCTCATCGAGCAGTTGTTCGAGGGCGGCGAACGACACGGCGGGACCGAATGGTGTCTCCTTGATGGTGAATCCGTTCTTCAGCCAGACGTTGTCCAGTCCGCATTCGGTGAAGTGATACAGCGTCATGTTCTCTCCTAAGCAATCACCGTCACGACGATGAGTTCCGGGTCCTTGTCGTCGAGACCCACGCACACCTGGACATCGCGCTCGGCCCCGTACCACCGCAGGCGACACATCAGGCGCGCCGAGGGAAGGTCCACCTCCGGCGGCAGATCGATACGCCCCCTGCGCAGGCATTCCAGCGCGTCTTCCAGGCTGATGCGGCGCTGGCGCATGCGTTGCTTCGCATGACGGGTCCACAGGATCCGTGCGGGCTGCTCCACGATGCGGCGGATATGTCGCTCCAGCTGCGGCATCGAAAACTTCTTGAATGTCACTTCAGTCGCGCCTCCGTGTCTCGGATGCCCATAATTTTTATGGGATTGATCCTAGAGGCGTCCTGGCTGGGGCGGGACCACCGGTGTGGCGCAAACCCCATAGTTTTTATGGGTGGGCGACTTCCCGCAATCGGTAGTTCTGCGTGTTTTCCCCGATCTCCAAGTGCAGCGCGGTGCCTTGTCACCGTCGGAACTCAACTTGTATGATGACTGACAACAAGGCCGCCACCGCCGCTTCGGACTGAGTACCGGGGCGCATCAAGAGCGGCTTCCACGGTTCCTTCCCGGAGACAAACCATGACCGTCCTGACCCGCCGCCTGGCCGTCAAGGCCGGCGCCGCCCTCGGCGCCGCCGTCCTGTCCCTGTGCACCGCCACCCTGGCCCATGCCAACGGCTTCCCCGACCACCCCGTCACCCTCGTCGTGCCTTTCCCGGCCGGCGGCTCGACCGACATGCTCGCCCGCGCCCTGGGCGCCGAGCTGCAGAAGAAGTGGGGCCAGACCGTCATCGTCGACAACCGCCCCGGCGCCACCGGCACGCTCGGCACCTCGCAGGTCAAGCGCGCGCCGGCCGACGGCTACACGCTGCTGGTGTCCTCGCTCGGTCCGTTCGTGATCGCGCCCCACCTGCTCAAGGCGGTCCAGTACGACGCGCTCAAGGACATCGACCTGCTCACCGTCGCCATGCAGGCGCCCAACGTGCTGGTCGTGCCGGCGGCCTCGCCGCTCAAGAGCGTCAAGGACGTCATCGACGCGCTGAAGAAGGACCCGGGCAAGATGACCTTCGCGTCCTCGGGCAACGGCTCCTCCGACCACCTCACCGCCGAGCTCTTCTGGCTGCAGACCGGCACCAACGGCCTGCACGTGCCCTACAAGGGCGGCTCGCCGGCCATCACCGACCTGCTCGGCGCGCAGGTCGACGCCTCCTTCCAGAATGTCAACGCCGTGCTGCCGCACATCGTCGGCGGCAAGCTGCGCGCGCTGGCCGTCACCGGCGACAAGCGCTCGGCCGTGCTGCCCAACGTGCCGACGCTGGCCGAGTCCGGCATCAAGGGCGCCGACGTCTACTCCTGGCAGGGCGTGGCCGCCCCGCGCGGCCTGCCGCCGGCGGTGCGCGCGCAGCTGCAGAAGGACCTGGTCGCGGCGCTGCACGAGCCCGCGGTGAAGCAGAAGTTCACCGACATCGGCATCGAGATCGTCGCCAACACGCCGGACCAGGCGCAGAGCTTCCAGAAGGCCGAATTCGCCCGCTGGAAGCAGGTCATCGAGACCCGCAAGATCACCGCCGATTGATCCCCGTTCCCGCGATCCCGATCAGGAGCCCCCTGTGAGCGCAAGCAGTCCCCTCGTCACGTCCGCCCGCGCGATCCCCGTCGCGGGCCACGACGGCATGCTCATGAACCTGAGCGGCGCGCACGCGCCGTTCTTCACCCGCAACCTGCTGGTCCTCGAGGACAACGCCGGCCACGTCGGCATCGCCGAGATCCCCGGCGGCGAGCCGATTCGCAAGACGCTGGAACAGGCCGGGGAGCTGCTCGTCGGCCAGCCGGTGGCGAAGTGGAACGCGCTGCTGGCGCAGGTCCGCGAGCGGTTCCAGGGCCTGGACAGCGGCGGCCGCGGCCTGCAGACCTTCGACCTGCGGACCACCATCCACGTGCTGACCGCCGTCGAATGCGCGCTGCTGGACCTGCTGGGCCAGCACCTGGGCGTGCCGGTGTGCGAGCTGCTGGGCGAGGGCCGGCAGCGCGACAGCGTCGCCATGCTGGGCTACCTGTTCTTCGTCGGCGACCGCGCCAGGACCGGCATGGCCTACAAGACGCCCGACGACGAGCCGGTCAGCTACGCCCCCGGCGACGCCTGGCTGCGGGTGCGCCACCAGGTCGCGATGACGCCCGAGGCCATCGTCGAGCAGGCCGTCGCCGCGCAGGCGCGCTACGGCTTCAAGGACTTCAAGCTCAAGGGCGGCGTGCTGCGCGGCGAGGAAGAGGTCGAGGCGATCCGCGCGCTGAAGGCGCGCTTCCCCGAGGCGCGCGTCACGCTCGACCCGAACGGCGGCTGGCTGCTCAAGGACGCGGTGCGCCTGCTGCGCGACCTGGGCGGCGTGCTTGCCTATGCCGAGGACCCCTGCGGCGCCGAGGACGGCTTCTCCGGCCGCGAGGTGATGGCCGAGTTCCGCCGCGCCACCGGACTGCCCACCGCGACCAACATGGTCGCCACCGACTGGCGCCAGTTCACGCACGCGCTGAGCCTGCAGTCGGTGGACATCCCGCTGGCCGACCCGCACTTCTGGACGATGTCCGGCGCGGTCCGCGTGGCGCAGACCTGCCGCGACTTCGGCCTCACCTGGGGCTCGCATTCCAACAACCACTTCGACGTCTCGCTGGCGATGTTCACGCATGCCGCCGCCGCCGCGCCGGGACGCCTCACCGCCATCGACACCCACTGGATCTGGCAGGACGGCCAGCACCTCACGCAGCGGCCGCTGAAGATCGTCGACGGCGAGGTCGCGGTGCCGACCGCGCCGGGCCTGGGCGTGCAGCTCGACATGCAGGCCGTCGAGGCCGCCCACCAGCTCTACCTGAAGCACGGGCTGGGCGCGCGCGACGACGCGGTCGCGATGCAGCACCTGATTCCCGGCTGGAAGTTCGATCCGAAGAAACCTTGCATGGTCCGCTGAGGACCACCCCCGGAGCCTCACCGTTCCCCCGCGGGGCGCGGCTGCGGCTTCCCACATGGAGAGAGACATGCACGATCAGAAGACCGCCAAGAACACGAACACCAGGAAGACCACGACGACCGGGCAGGCCCGCGTCGCGCGCCGCGCGGTCCTCGCCGCGGCCGCCGCCGGCGCGATCGCCGGCCTCGCGCCCAGCGCCTTCGCGCAGGCCAACTGGCCCGCCAAGCCGCTGCGGATCATCGTCCCGTACACGCCGGGCGGCTCGTCGGACATCATCGCGCGCATCCTGTCGCCGCTGCTGTCCGAGCAGCTCAAGCAGACCGTCATCGTCGAGAACAAGCCCGGCGCCAGCGGCAACATGGGCGCGGACCAGACCGCCAAGGCGAACGACGGCTACACCGTCATGCTGTGCGACGTCAGCGCCCTGGCCATCAGCCCCTCGCTCTACACCAAGCTGCCCTTCGATCCGTCCAAGGACCTGCGCGGCGTGGCGATGCTGGCCTACTCGCCGCACATGCTGGTGGTGCATCCCTCGGTGCCGGCCGGCAACCTGAAGGAACTGGTCGAGCTGTCGAAGAAGTCCAAGATCGACTTCGCCGTCACCGCCATGGGCAGCGCGCCGCACCTGGCCGGCTACCAGGTCGCCAGCCTGACCGGCGCGAAGTGGGAATACATCCCGTACAAGGGCGGCTCGCAGGCCGTCACCGACACGATCGCCGGCCAGACGCAGGTGCTGATGAACGGCATGCTGGCGACGCTGCCCTTCGTGCAGCAGAACAAGCTCAAGGTCATCGGCGTGAGCAAGGCCACCCGCGTGCCGCTGCTGCCCAACGTGCCCACGCTGGCGGAGCAGGGCGCCACCGGCTTCGAGTCCGGCACCTGGCAGGGCATCCTGGCCCCGGCCGGCATGCCCAAGGCCCATGTCGACAAGCTGTCCGCCGCGCTGATCAGCATCATCCGCTCGCCCGACGTGCGCGCGCGGCTGGCCGCCCAGGGCGCCGAGGTCAACACGATGAACGCGGCCGAGATGGACACCTTCTTCAACGCCGAGCGCAAGAAGTGGGCGGGCGTCGTGGCCAAGAGCGGGCTCAAGCTCGATTGATGACGCACCGAGGAGTCCAGTCATGCCGACGCCGACCACGCCCTATTCGAGCTTCCCCAACACGCTGCGCCAGCGCCTGCGCGCCGGCGAGCGCCTGATCGGCTGCTGGTGCTCGCTGGCCAACCCGATCAGCACCGAGGTGCTGGGCGTGGCCGGCTTCGACTGGCTGCTGCTCGATGGCGAGCATTCGCCCAACGAGGTCAGCAGCTTCGTGCCGCAGCTGATGGCGCTCAAGGACAGCGTCAGCGCGCCGGTCGTGCGGCCGAGCAGCAACAACGCCGTCGAGATCAAGCGGCTGCTCGACGCGGGCTTCTCCAACCTGCTGATCCCCTTCGTCGAGACCGCCGAGCAGGCCGCCGCCGCGGTCGCCGCCACGCGCTACCCGCCGCAGGGTATCCGCGGCGTGTCGGTCTCGCAGCGCAACAACCGTTACGGCACCGTGCCCGGCTACTTCCAGGGCATCAACGAGCAGATCGCCTTGATCGTGCAGATCGAAAGCCCGGCCGGCGTGGCCGCCGCCGCGCAGATCGCCGCGGTCGAGGGCGTCGACGCCGTCTTCATCGGCCCCTCGGACCTCGCGGCCGGCTACGGGCACCTGGGCCATCCGCAGCATCCGGAGGTGCAGGCCGCGATGGCGAGCATCCATGCCGCCTGCCGCGCCGCCGGCAAGCCGGTGGGCATCCTCGCGCCGGTCGAGGCCGACGCGCGCCGCTACCTCGAGCAGGGCGCGACCTTCGTGGCCGTCGGCAGCGACCTGGGCCTGTTCCGCGCCGCGACGCAGGCCCTGCGAGACAAGTTCAAGGACTGAAAGAGAGAGACCCTCATGAGCATCAAGATCGGCTTCATCGGCCTGGGCATCATGGGCGCGCCCATGGCGGTGCGCCTCGCGCAGGGCGGGCACGCGCTGTTCGTCCACACCCGCAGCCAGGTCTGCGAGGAAGTGACCGCCGCCGGCGCCACCGTCTGCGCCAGCGCCACCGAGGTCGCGCAGCGCGCCGACGTCATCTTCACGATGGTGCCGGACACGCCGGACGTCGAGCGCGTGCTGTTCGGCGAGGGCGGCGTGGCCGCGGGCCTGAGCGCCGGCAAGACCGTCGTGGACATGAGCTCCATCTCGCCCATGGCGACCAAGGACTTCGCGCGGCGCATCGAGGCGCTGGGCGCCGAATGGCTGGACGCGCCGGTCTCCGGCGGCGAGGTCGGCGCCAAGGCCGGCACGCTGTCCATCATGGTCGGCGGCGAGGAGGCCACCTTCGCCCGCATCAAGCCGCTGTTCGAGCTGATGGGCAAGAACATCACGCGGGTGGGCGGCGCGGGCGCCGGCCAGACGACCAAGGTCGCCAACCAGATCATCGTGGCGCTGAACATCGCCGCCGTCGGCGAGGCGCTGGTCTTCGCCTCCAAGGCCGGCGCCGATCCGGCCAAGGTGCGCGAGGCGCTGATGGGCGGCTTCGCCTCCAGCCGCATCCTGGAAGTCCATGGCGAGCGCATGATCAAGCGCACCTTCAACCCGGGCTTCCGCATCGCGCTGCACCAGAAGGACCTGAACCTGGCGCTGCAGAGCGCCAAGGCGATGAACCTGGCGCTGCCCAACACCGCCGGCACCGCGCAGCTGATGCAGGCTGCCGCGGCGCAGGGCTGGGACCAGCTGGACCACTCGGCGCTGGTGCGGGCGCTCGAGGTCATGGGCAACCACGAGGTCGGTAGCACTACGGACGCCGGCTGAGCGGCCGCTGCCCACAATCGGCGCCCATGAGCTCCACCTCCGACGCGGCGCGGGCCGCCGCCTCCGGCGCTGCCGGCCCTGCTGTTTTCCCCGCGTCCGGCGACGCGTCATCGAATGCCATGGACGCCGCGGACGCACGGACCCGGGCGCTGCTCGACGACCCGCGCGCGCTGCTCAAGCACCTCTACCGCGTCGCGGTCGACCGCGCGCTGCCGGGCAAGATCCTCGCCGGCCATCTCCCGCCGCCGTCCAAGGGCCGCACGCTGGTGATCGGCGCGGGCAAGGGCGGTGGCTCGATGGCGCAGGCGATGGAGGCGGCCTGGCCCGCGTCCGCGCCGATGAGCGGGCTGGTCATCACGCGCTACGGCCACATTCCGCCGGACTACCAGCCGCGGCGCATCGAGATGGTGGAGGCCGCGCACCCGGTCCCCGACGCCGCCGGCGAGCGGACCGCGGCGCGGATGATGCAGCTGGTGCGCGACTTCCGGCCGACCGCCGACGACCAGGTGATCTGCCTGATCTCCGGGGGCGGCTCGGCGCTGATGCCCTTGCCGGCGCCCGGGCTGACGCTGGCCGACAAGCAGGCGGTGAACCGCGCGCTGCTGGCCAGCGGCGCCAACATCGCCGAGATGAACTGCGTGCGCAAGCACCTCAGCGCGATCAAGGGCGGCCGGCTGGCCGCCGCCTGCGCGCCGGCCAAGGTGCTCACGCTGATGATTTCCGACGTGCCCGGCGACGACCCGCAGGTGATCGCCTCCGGCCCGACCGTGCCCGACGCCACGACCTGCGCCGACGCGCTGGCCATCTGCCGTCGCTATCGCATCGCGCTGCCGCCGCAGGCAGTCGAGGCGCTGGAGCGCGGCGACTGGGAGACGCCCAAGCCGGGCGACACCTGCTTCGACGGTCATGAGCAGCGCATCATCGCCGCGCCGCGTCAGAGCCTGCTGGCCGCGGCCGAGGCGGCGCGCGCGCTCGGCCTGACCGCGCACGTGCTCTCGGACGAGATCGAGGGCGAGTCGCGCGAGGTCGGCCGCGTGCATGCGGCGCTGGCGCGCTCGGTGGCGCGGCATGGCGAGCCCTTCGCCAGGCCCTGCCTGATCCTCTCCGGCGGCGAGACCACGGTGACGCTGGTGCCGCAGCCCGGGCGCGGCGGTCGTGCCGGCGAGTTCGTGCTCGGCTGCGCGATCGCGCTCGACGGGCAGGAGGGCGTCTGGGGCCTGGCCGCGGACACCGACGGCATCGATGGCGTCGAGGACAACGCCGGCGCTTTCCTCAGCCCGAGCACGCTGCAGCGCGCCCGCGCGCTGGGCCTGAAGCCGGCCGAGCTGCTGGCCGCCAACAACGGCTACGCGCTCTTCGAGGCGCTCGGCGACCTGCTGATCACCGGTCCGACGCAGACCAACGTCAACGACTTCCGCGCGCTGCTGATCCGCTGATCCGGGAGGCGTCCGATCGCTCGGATGTTGACCTCCCTCATGGCAATTTCCGGCCAGTCCCGCGACAGTCCGGCATCCCCGGTTTCCGAGAATGCCCCGTGACCGCCGACTTCCTGTCCGATCCCGCCGCGCCCGTTGCTCGCGGCGTCTCGTCGCCCGCCGCCGCGGAAGGCGATGCGGCCCACAACGCCGCCTTGATGCCGGGTCCCGCCCATCCGGTGCCGTGGCGCGCACTGCTCGGCGATGTGCTGCTGGAGGCCGACGACTGGTCCGCGCTGGCCAGCATGGCGCGGGTGCGCCGCTGCCGGGCCGGCGACTTGGCGGTCCGCCGCGGGGACGCGGCGGTGGCGATGGTGGCGCTCTGCGAAGGGCGGGTCGTGGCGGGCGGCCCGCTGGCCGGCCCGTGCTGGCTGGACCTGCACACCGCCTGGCTGGACGGGCGCTACGAGGAAGACGCGCGGATCGTCTCGGCCACCGCGCTGGTGATGGAGTGGCCGATGGCGGCGGCGACCCTGTGGCTGCGCTCGCAGCCGCCGGTGCTGGCCGCGCTGCTGCGCGCCAGCGCGGCGCAACTGCGTGAGGCGCAGGACGCGCTGCGCGGGCTGACCACGAAGGACGCGACCGCCCGCATCGCCGCCTGGCTGCTGGCGCAGGCCGGCGGGTCGGCCGAGGTGCGGCTGGCCGAGCGCAAGCGCGACGTGGCGGCGCGGCTGTCGATCTCGCCGGAGACGCTGTCGCGCGCGCTGCGGCAGCTCGCCGACCGGGGCATCCTGGCGGTGCAGGGCTACCGCATCGGCCTGCTGGACCCGGTGGCGCTGCTGGCGCTGGCGCGCTGCGGCCGGGCGGCATAGACTCGCCTCCACCTGCCGTCGCGTCCAGAGGAGGCCGCCGTGACGATTGCCAGCATGACCCCCACGACTCCCGTTTCCGCCAGCGCGGAGCGTTTCCTCGGGGGGCACGCCAGCCTCCCGGTGATGCCTGAAGTCGGGCGCAAGCTCTTGCGCAGCCTGGACGACGACGGCGTCTCGCTCGGCCAGATCGCCGAGCTGATCGGCAAGGATTCCACGCTGGCGGCCAAGGTGCTGCGGCTGGCCAACTCCGCGCGCTACAGCCCCTCCCACACGATCGGCACGCTGCAGGACGCCGCGATGGCGCTGGGCCTGGAGACGCTGCGCAACCTCGCGATGGCGGCCAGCATCTCCGCCACCTTCCCCGAGGTGAAGGGCCTGGATCGCCAGCGCTTCTGGCGCCACAGCGTACGCACCGCCGGCTATGCGCGGCTGCTGGCCAAGCTGCTGCAGGGCGATGCCGACACCGCCTACCTCGCCGGGCTGATGCTGCGCACCGGGCAGCTCATGATGGCGATGAGCGAGCCGGACCAGGTCGCCGACGTCGAGGCCCACGCGGCCGAGCCGGGCAGCCGGTTCTCGCTGGAGATGCATCGCTTCGGCTGCACACATGCCGACGTGACGGCGGCGCTGGCGGCGCACTGGCACTTCCCGGCCGACCTGGTCGAGGCCTTCAAGGACGCCAACGCGCCGCTGGAGATCCGGCCGTTCTCGATGCTGGCGGCGATCCTGCACCTGGCGGAGGTGCTGGCCGATGCCTGCGACCAGCAGTCCGACCGCATCGCCGCGCTGGAGCTCGCGGTGCCGGAGCTGGTGGAGCACCTGCACATGGACCTGGACTTCCTGCGGCTGCGCCTGGATGGCTGCGGGGATCCGGGACAGGACGTCGAGCTGATGCTCAAGTGACGCGGCTCGCGCCCGGCTGAGGTAAGGTCGGCCGCTTCAACAAGACCGAGCGGAGACGACATGACGACGTACCAGGGAAGCTGCCATTGCGGCCGGGTGGCCTATGAGGTGGACGGCGAGATCGATGGGGCGATGGCCTGCAACTGCTCGATCTGCCAGCGCAAGGGCTCGCTGCTGTGGTTCGTGCCGCGCGGGCAATTCCGGTTGAAGACCGACGAGGCCGCGGCCAGCACCTACGAGTTCAACAAGCACGCGATCAAGCACCGCTTCTGCGCGGTGTGCGGCATCCATCCCTATGCCGAGGGCACCGACCCGAAGGGCAACGCGATGGCGGCGATCAACGTCCGCTGCCTGGAGGGCATGGAGCTCGACAGCATTCCGGTGACGCACTTCAACGGGCGCGACATGTGAACGAGTGAGCGGGCGCCGGCGCGGCGGCGCTCAGGCGTCGCCGGCCGGCAGATGCACCGAGAACCGCGCGCCGCCCCAGCGCGAGACGCCCACCTCGATGCGACCGCCGGCGGCGCGCACGATCAGGTCACACAGCGCCAGCCCCAGGCCGGTGCCTTCGATGTCCGCCGCGCGCGCGGCGGCGCCCCGGTAGAAGCGCTCGAACACGCGCTCGCGTTCCTCGGCGGGAAGGCCCGGGCCATCGTCCTCGACGACCAGTGCCGTCCCGTCCGGCCGCGCGACCACCGAGACCAGCACCGAGCCACCGGCGGCACCGTACTTGACCGCGTTCTCCACCAGGTTGGTCGCGACCAGCATTAGCAGCTCCCGCGGCACCCGGGCCGCCGCGCGGGGCCCGTCGTCGCCGAGCTTGTCCGCCCCAGGCGCGTCCGCATCAAGCGCCGCATCAGACGCCGCGACCGGCGCGTTTGTCTCCAGCGCATCCGCACCGGGGGCGTCCGCACCCGCCAGGCTCAGCGTCATGCCGCGTGCCTGGGCCGCGGGCCGGGCGCGCCGCACGACCGCCTCGAGGATCGGGCCGATGGCCACCGGCGCGACCGGCGCCGAGTCCTGCCCGGCATCCAGCCGCGCCAGCGTCAGCAGTTCCTCCACCAGCGCCGTCAGCCGCGCGACGTCCTCCAGCCCGGAGCGCAGCGCCTGGACATACTCGTCGGCGCCGCGCGGCCGGCGCAGGGTGATCTCGAGCTCCGTGCGCAGCCGGGAGAGCGGCGAGCGCAGCTCATGCGAGGCGTCGGCGGTGAAGCGGCGCTGCGCCTCGAAGGCGTGCTCGAGCCGGTCCAGCATGTCGTTGAGCGTGTCGATCAGCCGGCCGATCTCGTCGCGCGTGCCGGGATGCGGCAGCCGCTCGGCGAGGGTGCGGCCGCCGATGCGGCGGGCCTGCCGGACGATGTCGTCGACCGCGCCGAAGACGCGCCCGGTCAGCTGCGCGCCCGCGGTGGTGAGCACCACCACGAGCACCAGGCTCATGACGAGGAACACCCAGCCCGCCGAGGCGACGGCGTGGTCGACGTCGTCGAGCGAGCCGGCCACCTGCACCGCCAGCGCGCGGCCGCCATGCACCGGCACCGACACGCGGCGTGTCGGCTCGTCGCCGAAGGCCAGGTGCTCGAAGACGGTCTCGCCGCGGGCCAGGCGCGCCAGCAGCGCGGCCTCGTTCGGCAGCGACGCGGCGCCGAGGTTGGCGCTGCGCGCGAGCACCTCGCCGCGCGGGCCGATGATCTGCACCAGCCGGTCCAGCCGCGCGTAGGGCGGTGGCGCGGCGGTGGTGCCGGGCTCGTGCACGGCGACCGGCAGGCCGGGGCTGGCGGCGAGGATGCTGGCTTCCTGCTCCGCCAGGGCCAGCAGCGCGCCGTCCAGCTGGGCGCGCAGGGCGGTGACCAGGCTCAGGTAGGTGAGCGTCGCCGCCACCGCCAGCACCGTGGTGACCACGACCACGTGCAGCAGCGCCAGCCGGCGGCGGAAGCTAAGCATCGTCCGGTCCCCGCAGCCGGAAGCCGCGACCGCGCACCGTCTCGATCAGCGGCCGGGCGCCGGCCGCGTCGATCTTGCGGCGCAGCTTGCTCATGTGGGCGTCGATCAGGTTGTCGATCGCCAGCGGGTCGCCGTGCCAGATCTGCTCGGCCAGGCGCTGGCGCGGGACCACGGCGCCGGGCTGCCGCATCAGCGCCTGCAGCAGGGCGAATTCCTTGGGCGTCAGCTCGATGGGCCGCCCCGCGCGGGTGACCTGCAGCGAGGCCGGGTCCAGGCGCAGGTCGTCCGCGACCAGCACCGGCGGCCGCGTCATGTCCGAGCGCCGCAGCAGCGCGCGCAGCCGCGCCAGCAGTTCCTCGAATTCGAAGGGCTTGGTCAGGTAGTCGTCGGCGCCGGCGTTCAGGCCGTCGACGCGATCGGACAGCGCGTCGCGGGCGGTGAGCATCAGCACCGGCACCTGCTGGCCGCGCGCGCGCAGCGTGCGGCACAGGGTGACGCCGTCGCCGTCGGGCAGCATGCCGTCCAGCACGATCAGGTCGTGGGTGGTCACGAAGGCCGCCTCGTCGGCCTCGGCCAGGCTGGCCGCGTGGTCCACCACGAAGCCTTCCTCGCGCAGCCCGCGCACCAGCAGCCCCGCGGCCTTGCGGTCATCCTCGACCAGAAGAATCCTCATCGCCTCTCTCCGAATGGGCGGCAGTCTCGCATGCCGGCGCGATTCCCCGTCGGCTTCCCCGCTGGCTCAAGGCGCCGGCGCGCGGCCGAGGCTGAGCTGCAGCCGCACGGTGGCGGCGGCGAGCTCGCTGCGTGCCTGCAGGTAGGCGAGCTCGGTGTCGTCCGCCGCGCGCTGGGCCGACAGCAGCTCCAGCAGCGAGGCGGCGCCCTGCCGGTACGAGAGGCGCAGGCCTTCCACCACGCGCCGCGCGTCGCCCAGGGTCGCGTCGCGGTAGCGGGTCAGGTTCTCGAGCGCGGCGCGGTACTGGGCGTGGGTCGCGCGGACGTCGGCCTGCGCCTGGAGCTCGGTCTGGCGCAGCGCGAGCAGGGCCTGGGTGACGGCCGACTCGGCCTGCACCAGGTCGCCGCGGTCCAACCGCGACAGCGGGATCGGCACCGAGACCGAGACCGACACGGTGTTGGACCGCGGCGAGGGGGCGACCGCCGAGCCGTCCGCCGCCACGCCGCGGTGTCCCTGCGGCGTGTAGCCGTAGTTGAGGCTGACGCTCGGATCGACCCAGCGGTTGGCGCGGACCAGGTCCGCGGCGGCACGGGCGCTGTCCACCGCCGCGCGGGCGATGCGCACGTCGTCGCGCTGATCGAGCGCTCGCGCCACGAGGGCATCGAGCGCCTCGCCCTCGTGGCTCCCCTCGATGCCGCCCGAGCCGCCGATGGCCTCGATGCCCTCGATGCCGTCGAGTCCCTCGGGCGCCAGTCCGTCGCGGAAGGTGCACAGCGGCGACGCGTCGCCGAAGGCCTCGCGCCAGCGGCGACCCAGCGGCGCGGCCAGCGCTTCCATGGCGGTCCGGGCGTCGGCCCTCGCGCGCACGACGGTGGCGAGGAACTGATCGCGCTCGTTGCGCGATTGCAGCAGCTCCAGGCCGCCGAGATCGCCGGCGCCATGGCGTCGCTCGTTCATCCGGACGATGTCGCCCAGCGCGGCCAGCGAGGCCTCCTGCCGCTGCAGCGCCTCGCGCGTGCGGCAGGCCTCGATGAAGGCGGCGGCCGCGTCCGCGGCGGCCTGGCGACCGGCGCCGGCCAACGCGGCTTCGCCGGCGCTCACCTGGCTGCGCGCGGCCGCGACGCGGCGCTCGCGCTTGTCGCCGGTCTCGATCGTGTAGCTCAGCCCGATGCTCTGCGCCAGACGCGGCTTGGGGCGCACCTCCCGGCTGAGCTCCGCCGGCCCGACACCGAGCGACAGCGACGGATCGGGCCGCAGTCCCGCCATCGGCACGCCCGCGCGTGCGGCCGCCACCGCCTCGCGCTGCGCGGCGATCGCATTGCTGAAGCGCTCCACCGCGTCCAGGTAGGCGGCGAAGGGAACGCCGGCGGCGTCGGTATTGGCGTCCGGCGTCGACGCATATGTCATCGGGTAACCGGTCATAAGCGCGACTGCCAGGACCAGGGCGTCACGGCGGCTGGTCGGACGCCGGCGCTGACCCGTGGTCTCAGCGGTGATGCCGGCGCCTTCGCGGCGAGGGGTGAGGAAGAAGAGGCGCTTCATGCCAGGGGTTCCGATGCTGGGTCGTGGTCGTGGTCGTGGTCGTGGTCGTGATCGAGCGTCGCCTGCGCGGCACGCCGGGCGGCGGCGCGCTCCACGCGCGCTTCGATCGCGTGGTAGAGGGCCGGGAGGAGCAGCAGCGTGAGCAGCGTCGCCGTCACCAGCCCGCCGACGACGACCGTGGCCAGCGGTCTTTGGACGTCGCTGCCCAGGCCCGTGGCCAGCATCGCGGGCGTCAAGCCGAAGGCCGCGACCGCCGCCGTCATCAGCACCGGGCGCATGCGGCCGGCGGCGCCTTCGAGCACCGCCTCGCGCAGCGGCCGGCCGTCGTCGCGCCGCAGCCGGTTGATCTGCGCCACCATCAGCACGCCGCCGAGCACGGCCACGCCGAACAGCGCGATGAAGCCCACGGCGCTGGAGACATTCAGCGTCATGCCGCGCAGGTGCAGCGCCGCGAAGCCGCCGATCATCGCCAGCGGCACCACCCCCAGCACCAGCAGCGGCTGGCGCAGGTTGCGGAACTCGGCGAAGAGCAACAGCAGCATCACCCCCAGCGTCAGCGGCAGGATCACCGCCAGGCGCTGCTGCGCGCGCTGCAGGTTCTCGAACTGCCCGCCCCACTCGAGGCGCCAGCGCTGGCGGTCGAAACGGACCTGCCGCTCGAGCGCGGGCTGGGCCTCGGCGAGGAAGCTCGACAGGTCGCGGCCCCGCGTGTTGAGCCGCACGATGAGATGGCGCTGGCCCATCTCGCGCACGATGACGCTCTCGCCCACCGTCGTGCGGATGCGCGCGACGTCCGACAGCGGCACCTGCGCGCCATTGGCCCCCGTCAGGCGCAGATCACCGATCGCCTGCGGGCTGGCGCGCGACTCGGGCGTGAAGCGGACCGTCATGTCGTAGCTCTTCTCGCCGACGTAGACCTGCCCGATGGCCGCGCCGCCGATGCCGGTGGACACCAGCGTGGCGACGTCGGCGGCGTTGATGCCCAGCCGCGCCGCGGCGGCGCGGTCCAGGTCGATACGCAGGTTGGGCAGCGGCGGCTCGACGTCCACCGCCACGTCGGCGGCGCCCGGCACCGTCCGCAGCACCTCGGCCACCCGGGCCGCGATGCGGCGTCCTTCGTCGAGGTCGTCGCCGAAGACCTTGACCACCAGGTCGCTGTGCGCGCCCGACAGCTTGTCCTGCACGCCGTCGATCATCGGCTGCATGAACGACACGCTGTAGCCCGGCATGCGGGCATAACGCTCGGCCAGGCGCCGGATCAGTCCCTGCTTGCCGCCCGGCGCGGTCCAGCGCTCGTAGGGCGTGAGGCTGATGCTGGCCTCGATGTGGGAGGGCGTCCAGTAGTCGGTACCGTCGTCGTTGCGACCGGTCTGCGTGACCACGTGGGCGACCTCGGGGAACTCCAGCGTCGCGCGGCGCAGCGCATCGGCCATGCCGGCGGCCTTCTCCAGCGTGATGCCGGGCGGCATCTGGACCTGCAGCCAGATCGAGCCCTCGTCGAGGTAGGGCAGGAAGTCCCGCCCGATCGTGCCGGCCAGCGCGGCCAGGGCCAGCGCCGACGCGATCAGCGCCGCCGCCAGCCAGCGGCCGCGTCCGACGGCGCGCGCGAGGAAGTCGGCATACCGCGCCTGCAGCGCCTCCAGCGGCCGGTTGCGGAAGGGCGGGCGCGGCCGCCGGAAGGCCAGCCAGGCCAGCGCCGGCGTGAGCGTCAGCGCCACCAGCAGCGCGCCCACCAGCGCCGCGCCGACCGCGTAGGCCATTGGGCTGAAGAGCTTGTACTCGATGCGCTCGAACGCGAACAGCGGCAGGTAGGCCGCGGCGATCACCGCCATGCCGAAGAAGATCGGCCGCGCCACCTGCAGCGTCGCGACGATCGCGTCGCGCGGGGTCAGCGGCCGGTCGGCCGCCTGCTCGCGCCGGCGCAGCAGGTGCTCGACGACCACGACGGCGCCGTCCACGAGGATGCCGAAGTCGATCGCACCCAGCGACAGCAGGTTGGCCGGCACATGGGCGTGGTGCATGAAGATGAAGGCCGCCAGCAGCGCCAGCGGGATGGTGACGGCCACGACCAGCGCCGCGCGTGGACTGCCGAGGAAGAGCAGCAGCACCAGCGTGACGACGACCATGCCTTCCACCAGGGTGTGGCCGACGGTGTGCGACGTCGCCTCGATCAGCGTGGCGCGGTCGAGGTAGGGCACCACCTTGACGTCGCCGGGCAGCAGCGCCGTGTTGAGCTCGTCGACGGCCGCGTGCAGGCCATCGAGCGTGCGCGACGGGTTGGTGTCCTTGAGCAGCAGCACGATGCCCTCGATCGTGTCGCCGTCGGTGTCCTTGCCCAGGATGCCGCGGCGTTCGACCTCGCCCAGGCGCAGCTCGCCCAGGTCCTGGACCAGCACCGGCACGCCGGCGGCCGTCTTCACCACCACGTTGCCCATGTCCTGCAGCGAGCGCAGCAGGCCGACGCCACGCACGACATAGGACTGCTCGCCGCGGTCGATCACGCTGCCGCCGCCGCTGCTGTTGTTGGCGTTCAGCGCGTCCACGACCTGGCTCAGCGTCAGGCCGTACTGCGTCAGCCGCGCGGGATCGAGCGAGAGCATGAACTGCGTGGTCAGCCCGCCGAAGTTGGTGACGTCCACGACGCCCGCCACCTTCTTCAGCCGCGGGATGACGGTCCAGGCCTGCAGCTCGGAGAGTTCGCGCAGGCTGCGCGTGGGGCTCTCCAACGTGTAGCGGTAGATCTCGCCGGTGGGCGAGGTGTAGGGATCCAGCCCCGGCCGCGCGCCATAGGGCAGCGAGAGCTCGGCCAGGCGCTCCTGCAGCCGCTCGCGCGACCAGTAGCCCTCGACGCCGTCCTGGAACACCACGGTCACCAGCGACAGGCCGAACAGGCTGCGCGTGCGCAGCACCTGCATGCCGGGCGTGCCGAGTAGGGCGCGCTCGATCGGGATCGTGATCTGCTGCTCGACCTCCTCGGCGGCCAGGCCGTTGACCTGCGTGACGATCTGCGAGGTCACGTCGGCGATGTCCGGATAGGCCTCGATGGGCAACTGCCGGAAGCTGTGGACGCCGTAGAGCGCGGCGAAGGCGAAGACCAGCCAGACGATGCCGCGGCGGTCGAAGCACAGGGTGACGAGGCGCTCAATCATGGAGGAGCACTCCGTCGCGCACGACCACGCGCTCGCCGGGCCGCAGGCCCGAGACGATCTCCACCTGGTCGCCCAGCGCGGCGCCGACGCTCACCTCGCGGGCGACATACCGACCCGGCGCGCGTTCGACGAAGACGCGGGTGAACAGGCCCTCCTGCAGCAGCGCCGAGGCGGGCACCACCGGCGCGGGGTGCGAGGGACCGGCGAAGCGCAGCTTCACGAACATGCCGGGCCGCAGGCGGCCGTCGGCGTTGTCCAGGATCAGGCGGACCTTGACGGTGCGGGTGTCGGGATCCAGCACCTCGCCGATGTAGCGCACCGTGCCGGCGCGCGGATCGTCGGGATAGGCGTTCAGCACGACCTGGGCCGACTGCCCGACGAAGATCCTGGCCAGGTCCTTCTCCGGCACGGCGGCGGTCACCGAGACCCGGCTCAGGTCCGCGATCGTCATCAGCGGCGCATTGACGTCGTTCCAGTAGCCGCCCGGCGCGGCGTTCATCTCGATGACGCGGCCGGCCAGCGGCGCGCGGACCGACAGGCGACGCCCGGCGTTGTCGTCCGCGCTCGCGCCCAGCTGTGCGAGCCGGGCCTGCGCGGTACGCAGGTCGTTGGCCGCCTGCGCGCGGGCGAGCTGCGCGGCCTCCAGGTCCTTGCGCGCGGCGATGTCGGCGTCGAAGAGGAGTTGCTGGCGGTCGAGGTCGCGGCCTGCCTGGGCGGCCGCGTCGCGCGCCCTGGCCGCATCGCCGCGGGCCGCGCTCAGGTCGGACGAGTCCAGCGTGAAGAGCACGTCGCCGGCGCGCACCGGATCGCCCAGCGCGCGGTGCAGTCCCACCACGCGACCCGTGACCGGCGGCGCGATGCGGGCGAGGTGGTCGGGCAGCGCCTCGATCGTGCCGGGCGCGGCGATGGGCTGCTCGACGGCCTGGCTCCGCACCGCGGCGACCACGAGGCGCTCGCGCAGCGGCGAGTCCGCCGGCACCACGATGTCCGCGCCCTCGCGGTGCGGGGACGCCGTCGCGGCGGTCGCGGCGGGCGGGGCGGAGGCGGCGTGGGCCGGGGAGTCGTCACAGCCGGCGAGCCAGAGCGGCGCGCTGGCGAGCAGGAGCAGGCAGGCCGGGGTCGTGAACGACCGTGGCGTGCCGCGGTCGGCAATGCGGAAGAAGCGGAGAGGCAGCATGAGGGGCTCCTGCGGGCGACGGCCGCAGAACGCCCCTCAAGCGTGGGCTGGAGGGATCCGGACGGTCGTCGCTCGCGGCGAAGGGAATCGGCGAGGGGCAGCGGCGGGTGCCGCGTGGCGTTGACAACTGGGGTCGGGATCCATGGCGGCTCCTTGGGGACTGGACGGGCAAGCGGACAGGCCGGGCCGCCAGTGCGACGCGACGAGCGGCAGGTTACGCAGTCGTTCCTGAAGAAACCCTGAACTTGCAGCCATGTCCGGGCTCACACCCGAAAGTCATTCAAGCCTGATCTGTTGCGCCGGCAGGATCGCCCCGTCGGCCGCGGAGCCGTGCCAGCGCCGCAGCGCGCGCTGGAAGAACAGGCTGTTGGGCAGTTGCAGGCTGGTGCCACTGGCCGGGTCGCCGCTTTCGAGCAGCGTCGTGTAGACCAGGTTGATGTCGACCACGCGGCCCTTCACGCCGGGCTTGTCGCCGGATTCCAGCAGTTCCACGACGTCGCCGACGCGGAAGGCGCGGGTGACGTAGATCAGCAGCGCGCAGAAGAGGTTGGACAGCACGCTCCACGCGGCGAAGAACGCGACCGCGCCCACGGTCGCGAAGCCGGTGAAGGCGGTCCAGAGGACGGCGCCGGAGACGCCCAGCCGCTCCAGCGACCAGAGCACGGCGCCGCCATAGATCAGCACCGCGACCGAGCGCAGGAAGACCGTGGCGACGGTCACGGGCAAGGCGTAGGCGCTGGTGAGCTTGCGGGTGAGGTGACGCGCGATGCGCATCACGAGCCAGGCGCCCAGACCGATCAGGATGACCTCGATCAGCGGGACCAGGAGGTCGAGCCACTCGGCGGCCCAGGCGGGCAGGACATCGTGCAGGAGCCGGTTCAACTTGTTCATGGGAGGCGAGTGTCGGTGCCTTCGGCGGGGAATGTCTGTATCGGCATGAACGCCCTCGCCCCGCGAGGAGCGGGAGGGCAGGGAGAGCGGCTGCTTCGAAGGGCGGCAGCGCCGTGGCGGGATCTCGTGTGCCCGAAGGGTGGGACAACCGACGAGCCGGCCGCGCGGCGGCACGCGGTTAACCTCCGGCGGCCGCTCACGTCCCGTGTGGCGGCCTCGCTCACGAGGAGCGCCGGCCGGGCGCCCCGCCGCGTTCCTTCACTGCCCGAGGGCTTCATGCATCGACTGTTCCGAGTCCTGGTCTCCGTGTGCGTGCTCGGCCTGTCCGTCACGGCCGCGCGCGCCGACGACAGCACCCGCATCGCGTTCGACAGCTTCACGCCCAAGTCGCTCTTCGACCTCGCACGCGAGCGCCGCGCGCAATGGGTGCCGACGCCGGTATGGGGCGATCTGAGCCTGCCGGCCGGTGTTGCCGGACCGGTGCCCGCGATCGTGCTCGCGCACGGCAGCGATGGCGTGGGGCCGGGTCTGCAGCAGTGGGTCCAGGCCTTCAACGGCATCGGCGTGGCGACCTTCATTGTCGACAGCTTCGCGCCGCGAGGCGTGTCGTCGACCGCGGCGGACCAGACCAGCGTGCCGGCCGCGGCCAACGTGATGGACGCCTTCCAGGCGCTGCGGTTGCTGTCGGCCGACCCCCGCATCGACGCCAGGCGCATCGGCATCATGGGTTTCTCGCGCGGCGGCACCGTGGCGCTGCAGACGGCCCAGTTGCCGTTTCTGCGGGCCGTGGTGAAGACCGGCCAGGCCTTCGCGCTGCACATCGCGACCTATGCCGGCTGCTCGCAGATCTATACCTCGCCGAACGTCACGCGCGCGCCGCTGCTCAACCTGGTGGGCGCCGCCGACGACTACACGCATCCGGAGCCTTGCGAGGCGCTGGGCCTCGAGTACGCCACGCTGGGCACGCCGGTGGAGACGCATCGCTACGCCGATGCGCATCATGCGTGGGACAGCCTGCTGCCGGTGCGCTACCGGGCCGATGCGACCAGCGGCTACGCCTGCGGCGTCATCCGCACCGACATCCCGACCTGGGTGGTGACCTCCGAGCGCACCGGGCAGGTGATCCCGTCGGACCAGCTGACGGCGTTCATCAACGCGTGCATGACGCGCGGCGCGCACGTCGGCCGCAACGAGGCCGCCTTCCAGGCCTCGCGCGAGGACGCGACACGCTTCGTGCGGCGCGTGTTCTTCGGCCAGTGAAGGCCGCGTCGAATCCGGCACACTCGCCCGCCAATGTCGGCTGTTCGCGCCGGCGGCCGGTGTTGTGAACTGAGCGGGGGCGAGCCCCGCTTCAATGCGCGTGCGCGAGCGCGAAATCCAGCGCCGCGCACACGGCCGTCACCTGCGCCGCGACGCATTCGTCCGGCGTGGTGCGCGGGCTGTCGGGATAGACCTCGGTGGTGGTGGTGAAGGGCGCGCCGGTGAGGCTCGCGCACAGGCCGGACTGGCGCACCGGGAACTCGATCACGCCGTCCGCGATCACCGGGAAGCCGATGATCCGGCCCTGCGCGTCGGGCGGCGCGATGTGGGTCACGCGCCGCACCGCCTCGATCACGGCCTGCTGGAAATCGAACCGCGTGGTCTCGCTGTCGCCGACCAGATAGAAGCCGTCCGGCACGCCGTCGCGGTCGGGCTCCTTGCCGTCGCGGGCCGCCAGCGCCGGCTGAAATTCGGTGGCGTCGGTGTCGGTGGTTTCGTGCAGGTCGATGTGCAGCAGGAACCGGCCCGCCAGCGGCTCGACCAGCGCGATCAGCGCGCTCGACTCCGCGGCCTCGCGGCGCGCGCCGAAGTTGCGGTTGGGATCGACCGCGTGGTAGTTCCAGCGGCAGATCCGCTCATAGGCCCAGGGGCTGACGCAGGGCACGACCAGCAGGTTGACGCGGCCGGCGTAGCGCGCCGCGTGGTCCTCGGCGAAACCCAGCGCGCCCAGCACGCCGCTGGTCTCGTAGCCATGGACGCCGCCGGTGACCAGCGCGACGGGCAGCTCCGGCCGCCAGTCGCGGCTCTTGAGCGCCAGCAGGGAGTAGCGGTCGTCGCCGTAGGCGAGCTCGCCATAGCGGACGATCTCGAAATCGTCGGCGAGCGCCTCGACGCGCGGGACCACGTCCTGGTCGTGGCGGCGATGCCGGACCTGGCGCTCGCGCCAGGCGATCCGTTCCGCGTCGCCCCAGGGGACGCCGGGAGTGCCGATGGGATAAAAGCGCGCTGTGCTCATGCTGGCTTCCGGAAGAGGGTTGGACCGATGGCCCGCGATGATGCCGCAAGGCAGGGAGGCCGGCCGTCGGTCACGGTGAGGGCCCGACGCCGGCAGGGGAGAATGCGCGTCGCTCGGGCGGCGCTGTCCACGGCGGCTGCCCGCGACCTCTGGTGCCTGGACATGAAAGACCTCGACATGCAGCGTTTTCGGATCGCGGCGGCCGGCCTGGCCACCCTCGGCCTCACGGCCTGCCAGTCGCCCGCGCCATCGGACGATCCGTCCTGGACCACGCAGGCCGTCTCGATCTATCGGACGGAAGCGGACGCCCTCGACGTCGTGGCGGGCCGGTTCGGGCCGGTGCCGCTCGCGTTGGAACGCAGCGCCGACCTGGTCGTGCTGGGGCGAAGCTCATGCTCCTCGACCGCCGTGAAGGTCCGCAATGCCCAGGGCGTCATCGGATGGACGCCCGCGAGCGGGGTGTCCGACCCCGGACCTTGCCCGCTGCCATCCGGCCCGGCGTGATCGCCTGATCGAACGCGCAAATCCGCGGACGAGCGGACGACCGGAAATCGCCCGCCCGGAACGACAGAACGCCCGGCATGCCGGGCGTTCTGCATGGAGCGATCCGACGGCGTCCGGGCGCGGATCGCGCCGCCGACACAGCGGCCCGCGGGCTCACTGGATCGAGGCGACCTGCGTGTCGGCGGACGCGTCGCGCCGGCCGGTGATGACGACGGTGGGCAGTTGCTCGCGCTTGACCGAGATCACCACCGGATCGAGCGTGATGATCGAGGCGCGCAACTCGCGCTGGCCCTGGGCGTGGGCCATGCCCAGCGCCAGCGTCAGGGCGGCGACGGCGCCGAAGGCGACGGCCTTGACCGTGGTGTGAGTGGCGGAAGCGAGGGCGAGGCGGCGGGTGGTGCTCATGTCGATCTCCTGAAGCGGTGTGCGGTGTCGATGGAGTCAGTGTCGTCATCGCCGACGCGCCTTTCGAGCGGCGGGCGACGAAGCCGCATCGCGACGGCGCGAACTGCATCGGCGCCGGACAGACCGTCGGCAGCCGGCGCCCATCGGTTCCGTCGAAGCAGCGCTGGCGCTCCAGGAAGACCGCGTCAGCGGCCGCCCGCCACGTCCAGGGTCGCGCCCACCGTGTAGCTCGCCGCCGGGGACAGCAGCCAGGCGATCGCCTCCGCGATCTCCTCCGCCCGGCCCAGCCGCCCGATCGGGACGGTGGCGGCGGCCGCCGCGAGCAACGCCGGCAACTCGGCGGCGGGCCGGCTGTCGGCATGGATCTCGGTCTCGATGATCCCGGGCCGCACGCCGTTCACCCGGATGCCCTGGCCGATCAGCTCCTGGCCCAGGCTCAGCGTCAACGTGTCGACCGCCCCCTTGCTGGCGGCGTAGTCGCTGTAGAGATCCGCCGAGCCCCGCTGCGCCGCGCGCGACGACAGGTTGACGATCGCGCCGCCGGCGCCGCCGCGGGCGGTGCTCATGCGCAGCGCCGCCTGCTGCGTGCAGAAGACGACGCTGAAGACGTTGACCTCGAACATGCGACGCAGCCGCTCGGGCGTGATGCCGTCCAGCGAGGTGGCGGGCGCCACGATGCCGGCGTTGTTGACCAGCCCGGTGACGCGGCCGAGCGCCTCGTCGACCTGCCGGAACATCGCCTCGACCTGCGCCGGATCGGCGACGTCCGCCTGCACGGTCAGCGCGCGCCGGCCCAGGCGGCGGACGTCCTGCGCGACCGCCTCCGCCGCGGCGGCGTCGTGCCGGTAGTTGAGCGCCAGGTCGTGCCCCTGGCGGGCCAGCAGCCGGGCGGTGGCGGCTCCGATGCCGCGGCTGGCGCCGGTGATGAGGGTGAGGGGGCGGGCGGTGTCGGTGCTCATGCGGCGGATTCTGCGCCGCCCGCGGCGGTCACCGGCACGCGGTCCTGGCATCATCGCGCCTTCGTCCTCTCGACCAGGAAGTTCCATGGGCCAGCGTCTCCGCTTCTTCGCAATGGCGCTGGGCCTGCTGGCCGTGACGCCGCTGGCACTGGCCGAGCAGTTCAAGGTGCTGGTCTTCAGCAAGACCGCGGGCTGGCATCACGAGTCCATCCCGGCCGGCGTGGCGGCGATCCAGCGGCTCGGGCAGCTGCACGACTTCGGCGTGTTCTGGACCGAGGACGCGAACCGCGTGATGAACGACCAGGAACTGGCGAAGTACCAGGCCGTCGTCTTCCTCCTCACGACCGGCGACGTCCTGGACGCGGCGCAGCAGGCGGCCTTCGAGCGCTACATCCGCGCCGGCGGCGGCTTCGTGGGCGTGCACAGCGCCGCGGACACGGAACACGGCTGGCCCTGGTACGGGCGCCTGGTGGGGCGGATGTTCCAGGCGCATCCGGCCAACCAGACGGCGACGCTGGTGGTGCAGGACGGCAACTTCCCCGGCATGGACCGCTTCCCGCGGCGCTTCCTCTTCACCGAGGAGTGGTATCAGTTCGGGCCGCCCCGGTCGGAGGGCCTGAAGGTGCTGCTGACGGTGGACGAGCGGACCTACCAGCCCGCCACCGAATGGGGCGGCAAGCCGGTCGCGCCCATGGGCGCCAGCCACCCGATCAGCTGGTACCAGCGGGTCGACGGTGGGCGCAGCTTCTACACCGCCCTCGGCCACCTGCCCGCCACCTACGGCGACGAGCGGTTCCAGCACCACCTGTTCGGCGGCATCTACTGGGCCGCCACCGGCAAGGGTTTCAGCGCCGAGTGAGCCCGGTGGGATGGGTGAGCCGGGCGAGCCGCTCTGACGCTGCCCCGCTCCCCTGAATCGGCGACGCGCGCGTCGTATCGGATGCAACCGGGCGTTGCGCGCGCGGGGCCCTTCGTGTCTGTCCTGTAAAGCGCGCGGCCTGGGCGCCGCTTGCGGCCGCTTACGAATCGGCGCCTTCGGTTGCAGGGCGTGCGAGGGGCGCTCCGAATAATCCGCCGCCCTTGAGGCACCCCACATCCCCGGAGGACGGATTCCATGACGATCACTTCGACGCGCCCCGGTGGCGCTCCCCGCCTGCATCCGCTGGCCCTGTCGCTGGCGCTGGCCGGCGTGCTCGCCGGTTGCGGCGGCGGTGGATCCTCCGACGAGGCGGCGGTCCAGGAGGCCAGCGTGCCCGGCGGCGCCGCCTCGGCCGGCGCCACCGCGACGGCGACGGCCGCGCAGGTGTGCTTCTACGAGCACGCGAACTATGCCGGCGCCAGCCTGTGCCGCAGCACCACCACCAGCTGGATCGGCCCGACCTGGAACGACCGCATCTCGTCGATCCGCGTGCCGGCCGGCTACAAGGTCGAGCTCTTCGCGGACCAGAACTTCCGCGGCGCCACCGTCACCCTGACGGCGGACAACGCCAACCTGGTGGGCGTGGCCCTGAACGACGCGGTGTCCTCGATGCGCGTCACGCCGCCCGCGGCGCCGTCCAACGTGACCCTGGCCTCGGTGCAGTTCGCGCAGTCGATGCTCTACGCCAGCGGCGACAGCCAGCTGGTGCTGGTCGCCAACAAGCCCACGCTGCTGAAGGTCAACGTGACCGCGCCGGCCGGCACCGCCGCGCCGACCGGCGTCGTGCGCGTCGACAACACCGTCGACGGCACCAGCCGCGACCTGCCGCTGGCGCCGCCGCGGCGCGGCCTGCCGACGACCGTGTCGGAGACGCAGTCCTTCGACGACGCCTACAGCGTCACCGTGCCGGCCGAGCTGGTGAAGAGCGGCCTGAAGGTCACGGTGACCGTCGCCGGCGCCGCGGCGCAGAGCTTCACGCCGCGGGTGGGCGGCGGCACGCCGATGCGCTTCATCCCGATCCCGGTGCGCATCGCCGGCACCACCGGCCAGCTGCCGGCCGACCAGACCGCGCACCTGCGCGCGCTGTTCCCGGTGTCGTCGGTGACGCTGCGTTCGCATCCGACCTTCGTGTCGTCCAAGGTGACGACGCTGCCGACCACGGACTCGGGCTGGAGCGATGCCTTCGGCAAGATCCTGGGCGAGCTCAACGACCTGCACCGCATCGAAGGCGCCGCGCGCCAGGACTACTACTTCGGCTTCATCCCCAAGCGCACCTGGGGCCTGGCGGGCCTGGGCTACATGCCCGGCAGCTCGGCCGTCGGCTTCGACATGCCGAGCGCGCCGGACACCGTGCGCGACGTGGTGGCGCACGAGCTGGGCCACAACTTCTCGCTGCCGCACGCGGCCTGCGGCGGCGCGGGTTCGCCGGACCCCAACTATCCGTACCCGGACGCCAACCTGGGCAAGCCGGGCCGCTACATCTGGAGCTACCTGTCGGACGTGAACGCGTTCTACGACCCGCGCCCGACCGACCGCCACGACATCATGAGCTACTGCGGCGGCACGGTGTTCTCGGACTACAACTACCGCCGCATGCAGACCTTCCTGACGCCGTCGGACGCGGTGGCGGCCGGCGCGACGGCCAAGAGCGCCGCAGCCTCCGCGGACGGCGACAGCAAGGCGGCGGCGCAGGACGTGCTGCTGGTCAGCGGCAGCATCCGCGGCCGCCAGGTCGAGATCAATCCGGTCAAGACGCTGGTCGCCAAGCCGGACGCGGCCGGCGGCCCGTACGTGCTGCGCGTGCAGACCGCGGGCGGCGAGGTGAAGGACTACGCCTTCTCGGCCCAGTCGCTGGACCATGATGGCGACCAGTTGCACTTCAGCGTGCTGGTGCCCAAGGCCGACAACATCGTCGGCATCAGCGTGCTGCGCGATGGCGCGACGCTGGCGCAGGCCCAGGCGCGCGTGACCAACGCCCGCCAGAAGGCGCTGGCGGCCGGCACCAGCCGCGCGCAGGTGCAGGTGAAGGAAGCCGGCGGCAAGGCCACGCTGCGCTGGGACGCCGAGGCGACGCCCTTCCTGAGCGTGACCTGGACCGACGGCACCCGCCGCCTGAACCTGGCGCAGGACCTGCAGGGCGGCGAGGTGACGCTGGACACGCAGGAGCTGCCGACTGGCGGCCGCTTCGAGTTCATCGTGTCGGACGGCCTGAACGCGCAGCGCGTCGAGCTGTCGCGCTGAGCCCGGACCGAGCCGGAGGCCGGGGCCTTGGCGCCTGGCCTTCGGCCTCGACGTCGACCTGAATGGACGCGCCGCGTGTCGGGAGATCGCGGCGCGTCTTGCATTGCGGCGGCAGGCCGTTATCGTCGAGCCCCATGACCTCATCCCCTTCCGATCGCGGGCCCGAGCGCCTCGCGGCCTGCTGTTGCGGCCAGCTCAGCGCGCGCGTCGTGGGCCATCCGGTGCGGGTGTCCATCTGCCACTGCCTGGCCTGCCAGCGCCGCACCGGCAGCGTCTTTGGCCAGCAGGCGCGCTTCCGCCGCGAGGAGGTGACGGTGGCCGGCCGCTCGACCGAATACGTGCGCGTCGGCGACGAGGGCACGCGGGCGCGCTTCCATTTCTGTCCGGAATGCGGCTCGACGGTCTTCTACGAGCCCGAGGCGCTGCCGGACTTCATCGCGATTCCCGTCGGCGCCTTCGCCGATCCGACCTTCCCCGCGCCCACCGTGTCGGTCTACGAGGACCGCATGCACGCCTGGGTCGTGCCGCCGCCGGACGCGGAGCACTGGGGCTGAGCGCCGGGCCGGCGCCATCGCTTCCCCGCCGCGTCGCGTCATTCCAAGCACAGGAGCTTTCATGTTCGACCACGTCAAGTTCGGCGTCCGCGACTACGCCGCCAGCAAGGCCTTCTACCTGCAGGCGCTGGCGCCGATCGGCGTGTCGGTGGTCGGGGAGGGCGAGCCTTCCTACGGCGCGGAACTGAGCGCCGGGGGCGAGTCCTCGCTGTGCCTGTTCGAGACCACCGAGACGCCGGCCCACCTGCACATCGCATTCGTGGCGCCGCGGCGCGAGCAGGTCGATGCCTTCCATCGCGCCGCCCTGGCCGCCGGTGGCCGCGACAACGGACCGCCCGGACTGCGTCCGACGTACCACCCGAACTACTACGCGGCCTTCGTCATCGATCCGGACGGGCACAACATCGAGATGGTCTGCCACGCTCCGGCGTGAGGCCGACTTGATGTCGGGGTGAGGCCAACGTGAGGCGGGTCAGCGGCAGAAGCCCTCGTCCCAGGCGCGCGTGCCGTAGAGCACAGGCATCAGGCGGCGAGGCCCGGAGGGATCGGCTGGATCGGCCGCCAGGCAGAACTTGGCCATGTAACCCCGGGTGGGATCGGACCGGTCCGATGAGCGGATGTTCAGGTAGACCTGGTAGACCCGGCCGGGCTGCAGCATCGGTGCAGTCGCGGGCCGCGCGCTTGCGCCGTCCGGTGCCTGGCCATAGGCGAAGCAGCTGGCCGACGACATCGTCTCCAGGCGCTGCGCATCCAGCAGCACCGACCAGACCTCGGCGACCGGGCTGACCGACACATCACTGACCATCACCGCCTGCAAGCGGATCGTGGGCCCGCGCGCAGCCTCCTTGGCGCTGATCGTGAAGCAGGGCTGGCCCTCCTGGAGCCGCACTTCGGCGTCGCCTACCCGCGAGGTCGCGCAGGCCGTGCCGAGCGCGGCGCACAAGGCCAGCGCCAGCGTCGCGTCAAGGCAGGTTCGCGGTGTCGGACGGGTTGGTGAGGAAGGCATTCAGCACCTCTTCGAAAAGGGCCAGTTGTTGCGCGAACTGCGCCTGCCGCATCGCCTGCGGCGCGTTCAGGTGCTTGAGCGCGAAGTAGTCGGCCAGCAGGTCGCCCTGTGACTCCATGTTGTAGTCGCCCAGCTTGGCGCCAGCCTTGAGCTCGTAGTCGTAGCCCAACCCGATGCGGATGGCACCACGCAGCCGCACCGGGTAACCGAGTTGGTACTGCCAGACATGCACCATCTCGTGGATGAACCACTGCTTGGTGTAGACGTCGGTTGATGAGAAGTCTTCCTTGAAGTGCTTCTTGTTGAAATAGATCTCCCCGTTGGGCGTCATCGCCGTGTCGTCGGGCTGCAAGCCGAAGGGAAGGTACTCGTCGTTGTGGACCTTCACCCGGCTGTAGTCGATCGCGTCCTTGAAGAGCAGCCGCGCCATTGCGATCTCGCCGCTGGTGAGAGGGCGGACCCCGCCTTCTGGCGTGGCCAACGGCCGCAGCGGCGCCGGGACATTGACGGCCCGTGCTGGAGGGATGACCTCCCCGGCCAGCATCGTCCAGGAAGTGTCGAGACTCGTGCCGATACCGGCGTCCAGGCCGATCGGCCCGGGGCGCGGCGAGGGGCCGAGGCACCGTGTGCCGGGGTCGGACAGCATCTGGCGGACGTCCAGCCCAATCGGGCCCGGAACAAGGGCACGTGCCATGGGAGCCTTTCAGCGAGGGATGCCGGTGGCGTTCCCGGCGATCCGACGATGTTGCCCGCTCGCGGACGCCGCGGCAAATGACTCTCGGCCAAGCGCACGCGCGACCGCTGTGCGCTGCCGCACACAAGCCGCCATCGCGGGAGACCGATAACCGGCGCGCCTCGCTCGATATCCAAACTGGGATCGACAAAGCCGGCGCGTGGCAGTAAAAACCGGCGTTCATAAAACATTCAGGAGACAAAAATGTTTCATACAGGTTGGAGCCGGCGTGCCGCGCTCGTTCGCGCGGTGCTGATCGTCGGCGGTGCGACGCTGGGCTTGCTGGCCGGCGGCGCTCGTGCCGAGGACAAGGGCCTGGTCGGCATCGCGATGCCGACCAAGAGCTCGGCCCGCTGGATCGCCGATGGCGACAACATGGTCAAGGCCTTCCAGGCCAAGGGCTACAAGACCGACCTGCAGTACGCCGAGGACGACATCCCCAACCAGCTCGCGCAGATCGAGAACCTCATCACCCGCAAGGTGAAGGTGCTGGTGATCGCGCCGATCGACGGCTCGGCGCTGTCGCCGGTGCTGCAGAAGGCCGCCGACCGCGGCATCAAGGTCGTCGCCTACGACCGGCTCATCAAGGGCACGAAGAACGTCGACTACTACGTCACCTTCGACAACTTCCAGGTCGGCGTGATGCAGGGCCAGAGCCTGGTCGACAAGCTCGGCCTGGCGCAGGGCAAGGGCCCGTTCAACATCGAGCTCTTCGGCGGCTCGCCGGACGACAACAACGCGGCCTTCTTCTACGACGGCGCGATGTCGGTGCTCAAGCCGTATATCGACAGCGGCAAGCTGGTCGTGCGCAGCAAGCAGCTGGGCATGGCCAAGGTCGGCACGCTGCGCTGGGACGCCGCCACCGCGCAGGCCCGCATGGACAACCTGCTGTCGGCCTTCTATGGCAAGGACAAGCTGCATGCGGTGCTGTCGCCGTACGACGGCATCAGCATCGGCATCCTGTCCTCGCTGAAGGGCGCCGGCTACTGCACTGCCAAGCAGCCGTGCCCGGTCGTTTCGGGCCAGGACGCGGAGCTGCCGTCGGTCAAGTCCATCCTCAAGCACGAGCAGGCCAGCACCGTGTTCAAGGACACACGCCAGCTGGCGCAGGCGGCGGCTACCGTCAGCGACGAGATGCTGGCCGGCAAGACGCCCGCCGCGGTCAACGACACCAAGACCTACAACAACGGCGTGAAAGTCGTGCCCAGCGTGCTGCTCAAGCCGGTCTCGGTCGACGCGGCCAACGTGAAGCCGGTGCTGGTCGACAGCGGCTACTACAAGGACACGCAACTGCGCTGAGGCGCGGTCATCGGTCCATGAACGCGACAACCCACGACAGCGCGGCCCCGGCCCCGCTGCTGGCGCTGCGCGGCATCACCAAGCGGTTCCCCGGCGTCGCGGCGCTGGAGGACGTGCGGTTGTCCGTGCGCGCCGGCGAGATCCATGCGCTCTGCGGCGAGAACGGCGCCGGCAAGTCGACGCTGATGAAGGTGGTGTCGGGCGTCTACCCGCACCCCGACCACGGCGGCGACTACGGCGGCGAGCTCTGCTTCGACGGCGAGGTGCGCCGCTTCGCCGGCATCGCCGACAGCGAGCGGCTGGGCATCATCATCATTCACCAGGAGCTGGCGCTGGTGCCGCAGCTCTCGATCGCGGAGAACCTGTTCCTCGGTCATGAGCCGGCGCGGCTGGGTGTCATCGACCGCATGGCGATGCACCAGCGCGCGGTCGAGCTGCTGGCGCGGGTGGGCCTGCGGGCCTCGCCACAGACGCCGGTCGGCGAGCTCGGCGTCGGCCAGCAGCAGCTGGTGGAGATCGCCAAGGCGCTGGCCAAGGAAGTGCGGCTGCTGATCCTGGACGAGCCCACCTCCAGCCTCAACGAGGCCGACAGCGACGCGCTGCTCGCGCTGCTGATGGAACTGCGGGCGCAGGGCATCGCCTGCATCCTGATCTCGCACAAGCTCAAGGAGGTCACGCGCGTGGCCGATGGCCTGACCGTGCTGCGCGACGGGCGCTCCATCCTCAGCGTCGATTGCCGGGGCGAGCCGCTCAGCGAAGCGCGCATCATCCAGGCCATGGTCGGTCGCGACCTGGCGGATCGTTATCCGCGGCGCACGCCCAAGATCGGCGACCTGCTGTTCGAGCTCCGCGACTGGCGCGCCCAGCACCCGGTGCAGGCGGGCCGGGAGGTCGTCAAGGGCGTGAACCTGAAGGTGCGCCGCGGCGAGATCGTCGGCATCGCCGGCCTGATGGGCGCGGGCCGGACCGAGCTCGCGATGAGCGTCTTCGGCCGCAGCTACGGCCGGCGCATCAGCGGCAGCGCCTGGATGGACGGCCGCGAGGTCGACGTGTCCACGGTGCCCAAGGCGATCGCCGCCGGCCTGGCCTACGTGACCGAGGACCGCAAGTCGCTGGGCCTGCTGCTGGACGAATCGATCGCCGTCAACACGACGCTGGCCAACCTGCGGGAAGTCTCGCGTGCCGGCGTGCTGGACAAGGCGCGCGAGCACCAGGTGGCGCAGGACTACCGTCGACGCCTGGCCACGCGCTGCGCGGGCGTCGACCAGAGCGTCGTGCACCTGTCCGGCGGCAACCAGCAGAAGGTGGTGCTGGCCAAGTGGCTGTTCTCGCAACCGCGGCTGCTGATCCTGGACGAGCCCACGCGCGGCATCGACGTCGGCGCCAAGTTCGAGATCTACAGCCTGATCGCCGGACTGGCCGAACAGGGCTGCGGCATCCTGGTGATCTCGTCCGAGATGCCCGAGC
The DNA here is from genome assembly GCF_052044995.1 of Roseateles sp. 22389. Taxonomy (NCBI): domain Bacteria; kingdom Pseudomonadati; phylum Pseudomonadota; class Betaproteobacteria; order Burkholderiales; family Sphaerotilaceae; genus Roseateles; species Roseateles sp. 22389. The sequence continues at coordinate 366 of NZ_JBQEOF010000029.1, read as the reverse complement.
TGCTGGGCCTGTCCGACCGGCTGTACGTGATGAACGAGGGGCGTCTGGTGGCGGAGTTCCCGGCCGCCGGCACGACCCAGGAAATGATCATGGGCGCCATCGTCGGCGCCGGAGAGACCGCGTATGTCTGAACCGATCGCGGCGAGCGTCACGCCACCCGCCCGCCCCTCCTCCCCGGCCGCCGGGGCCGCCGGCATCGGCCACTTCCTCAAGCGCCACCTGCGCGACTACGGCATGCTGCTGTCGCTGGTGGCGATCATGGCGCTCTTCGAGTTCCTGACGGACGGCACGCTGCTGGAGCCGCTCAACCTCACCAACCTGGTCCTGCAGAACAGCTACATCGTCATCATGGCGCTGGGCATGCTG
>NZ_JBQEOF010000028.1:38070-55378 GCF_052044995.1 Roseateles sp. 22389 | reverse complement strand
ACCCTCACCCCTACCCTCTCCCGCAAGCGGGAGAGGGAGTTGGCGGCAGCGAGAGAAAGCGACCGGGAGTGAGGGTGGGCAGAGTGAGCGGAAGAAGCGAGAAGAAGCGAGAGGCAGTGAGAGCGAATGAAGTGAAAGAGAAAAAAGGGAGCGAAAAGGCGCGCAGGCGCAGCAGGGCGCGTCATGTCATCCATGCCGCTACCGGGCGCGCCAGCGCTGCGTGCGCTGCACCAGCAGGTGGCCGGCCAGGCCGATGACGCCGCGCCCGATCGCCGCCGTCGCGAACAGCAGCGTCGCCATCGCCGCGGCTGGCGCGGTATCGCCGGCATCGTCCATGGCCAGCACCGCGACCGCCGCCAGCGCCGTGTCGGGCGAGTACAGGAACACCACCGCCGACACCGTCGTCAACGCGCTCACGAAGAAGTAGCCCGCCACCTGCACCAGCGTCGGGATCGCGATGGGCAGGTGCACGCGCACCAGATGGGTCCAGAACGGCAGCCCCAGCGACTCGGCCACGCGCTCGTACTCGGGGTCGAGCTGGCGCAGCGCGCCCAGCTGCGTCAAGTGCGCCACCGAGTAGTAGTGCGCCACCGTGCACAGCACCAGGATGCCCAGCCCGCCATACCAGCCGCGCAGCGGATTCCACGGCGCGTTGAAGAACAGGATGTAGCCCAGCCCCAGCGCCAGTCCCGGCACCGCCATCGGCAGCGTCGCCATCGCGTTGATCAGCCCGCGCGCGGCGCGATGCCCGCGCGGCTTGTCCACCAGCCAAGCCACCGCGAAGCTCATCACCGTGCCCGCCGCCGCCGTCCACAGCGCCATGCGCAGCGAGTTCCAATAGCTGGCCCAGCCGCCGCCATCGCTCATGTCGAACTGGTAATGCGACAGCGTCGGCGCGAGCTGGTACGGCCAGTACTGCGCGAAGGACGCATACACGGCGACGCCGAACACACCCACCAGCGCCGCGGCGACGACCGCGCAATACAGCAGCGCGGCCAGGTCCCGCGGCGCATGCGGCGTGGGGACGTGCGGCACCGCGCGCAGGCTCAGCACCGCCCGCTGGCGGGCGCGCAGGCGCTGCTCCAGCGCGAAGGCGCCCAGCGCCGGCAGCAGCAGGAGCAGCGCCACCACGGCGCCGCGGTCCAGGCGCTGCTGGCCGACCACTTCCTTGTAGATGTCGGTGGCCAGCATCGGCGTCTGCCCGCCGACCACCTTGGGCACACCGAAGTCGGTCAGCACCAGCACGAACACGACCACCAGCGAGATCAGCAGCCCGTAGCGGCTGGCCGGCAGCGTCACGGTGCGGAACACGCGCCAGCCGCCCGCGCCCAGGCAGCGCGCGGCCTCCAGGGTCCGGGCGTCGTTCGCGGACAGCGTCGTGACCAGGATCAGCATCGCGTGCGGGAAGGTCCACAGCACCGACCCCATCACGATGCCGGCCGGCCCGTAGATGCCGTCCACGCCGACCGCGTGCAGCACGCCCTTCAACAGGCCCTGATTGCCGAAGGCATAGACCAGCCCGATGGCCGCCAGCAGCGACGGCGCCAGCAGCGGCAGCAGCGCCAGCGCGCGCCACACTGCCCGCGCCGGCAGCGCGGTGTGCGTCAGCGCCCAGGCGTAGCCGTAGGCCAGCACGATGCAGACCAGCGCCGACACCGCCGACAGCGCGACGCTGTGCCACAGCGCGCTCCAGCGACCGGTCGAGAAGTACGCGGCGAAGTGCGCGCCGCCGACGAAGCGCCCCTGCCCGTCCAGCACGCTCTGCGCCAGCAGCGACACCAGCGGCAGCAGGATGATCAGCGTCAGCACGACCAGCGCCGCGGCCAGCAGCCCGCGCAGCGCCCAGGCCTCGACGGGCCAGCGCCGAGCGGGACGCTCGTGCGCCGCGCGCGGGATCGCCGTCCCTGGCTCGCTCGCCCGCACGCGCGCCGGACCGCCGCTCACGCGACCCTCCGCATCGACAGCGGCGCGTCGAAGAGCTGGATCGCCGCGGCCGCCAGGCGCAGTCCGCGGACCTCGCCCTCCCGCAGGCCCGCGGCCTCGGCGCTGGGCAGCTCGACGCTCAAGGCCCCGCCGAGCGCGTCGCTGCGCAGCAGCACCTGCGTCACCGCGCCCTGGAACTGGAGCGCGTCGACGCGCGCGCGCAGCATCGCACCCGCGCCGTCGAGCAGCTGCACCGCCTCAGGCCGGATGCCCAGCCGCACCACGCTGCCGGTCTTGTAGACGCGCGTGTCGCAGTCGACCAGCGTGGTGCCCACGCGCACCCGGCCCTCGGCCACCACCTGCCCCTCCATCCAGTTCATGCGCCCGATGAAGCCGGCCACCAACGCGCTGGCCGGCTGCTCGTAGAGCTCGCGCGGCGCGCCCTGCTGCGCGATCTGTCCGCGGGCGAGCAGCACCACGCGATCGGACATCGCCAGCGCCTCGTCCTGGTCATGGGTGACCATCAGCGTCGTGATGCCCAGGCGCTGCTGCAGCGCGCGGATCTCGGCGCGCAGCTCCTGCCGCACCTGCGCGTCCAGCGCCGACAGCGGCTCATCCAGCAGCAGCAGCCGCGGTCGCGGCGCCAGCGCGCGCGCCAGCGCGACCCGCTGCTGCTGGCCGCCGGAGAGCTGCGAGGGAAACTTGCCGGCCTGCTCCGGCAGGCCCACCAGCGCCAGCATCTCCGCGGCGCGCTCGGCCGCTTCGCGGCGCGGCAGGCCGCTCAGTCCATAGCGGACGTTCTCCATCGCCGTCATGTTGGGGAACAGCGCGTAGGACTGGAACACGACGCCGAAACGGCGCTGCGATGCCGGCCAGGCGGTGATGTCCTGTCCCTGCATCAGCACCTGCCCGAGCTCGGGCGTCTCGATGCCGCAGACGATGCGCAGCAGCGTGGTCTTGCCGCAGCCCGACGGGCCGAGCAGCGAGACGAACTCGCCGGCGCGCAGGTCCAGGTCGATGTCCTGCAGCACCGTCTGGGAGCCGAAACGCTTGGTGATCTGGCGCAGGTGCAGCATGGCTCGTCCGTGGTCCGTCATCCGTGGTGCCTGTCGGCCGGTGGCCCGGGCCGGATCACTTCTTCTCGGCCTTGGCCTCGTAGCGGCGCGACCACTCGGCCAGGATGCGATCCCGGTTGGCGGCGGCCCAGCCGAAGTCGTTCTTCGCCAGCAGCTTGTCGAGGTCGGACGGCACGTACTCCAGCTGCTCCTGCACCGACGGCAGCGCCAGCACGGCGAAGTTCTTCGCGTACAGCTCATTGGCCTTGCGGGTCACCGCCCAGTCGGCCAGCGCCCGGGCGGCCTCGGGCTTGCGGGTCGACTTCATGATCGCGGTGGCCTCGACATCCCAGCCCAGGCCCTCCTTCGGGAAGACGATGTCGATGGGCGCGCCTTCCTTCTTCGTCTTGTTGGCGCGGTACTCGAAGGACAGGCCCACCGGGAACTCGCCGGCGCCGGCCTGGCGACAGGGCTTGGAGCCGCTGTGGGTGTAGACGCCGATGTTCTGGTGCAGCGCGTCCATGAAGGCCCAGCCCTTGGCCTCGCCCATCATCTGCAGCCAGGCCGAGACCATCAGATAGCCGGTGCCGCTGGAGGCGGGATGCGGCATCGTCAGCAGGCCCTTGTAGACGGGCTGGGTGAGGTCGCTCCAGGCGGCGGGCCGCGGCAGGTTGCGCCTGGCCGCCTCGGCGGTGTTGAAGCAGACCGCGGACGACCACAGGTCCATGCCGACCCAGGTCGGCTGCGGCCGCGGGTCGCGCATGGTGGGACGCACCTGCTCGAGGCCCTTGGGCGCGTAGGCCGCCAGCATGCCTTCCTTGTCCAGCAGCATCAGCGAGGTCGCGGCCAGTCCCCAGACGACGTCGGCCTGCGGATTGGCCTTCTCGGCCAGCAGGCGCGCGGTGACGATGCCGGTGGACTCGCGCACGAACTTCAGCTCGATGGCCGGGTGGTCCTGCTCGAAGGCGGTCTTGTAGGCCTTGATCTGGTCGGCTTCGAGCGCGCTGTAGACCAGCAGTTCGGTCCTGCCCTGGGCGTGGGCCTCGGGGCTGGTCAGCGCGGCGATCACCGCCAGGCTCAGCGCGGCGGCGGTGTGGACGAGGGTCGAGAAGGACTTGAGACGCATGGGCGCTCCATGGGGGGATGCGGCACCCCGGTCGGGGTGATCGATGGGCGACACTGTAGGAATGGCATATGTCATTGACGCGTCAAACGGCCCAAGTTCCCGAAAGCCGGTATTGGCGGATTTGGGGTCGCCGTCATGCTGGTGAACCAGCTCAAGGCCTTCTTCGCGGTGGCGCGGCTGGGATCGATCACCGGCGCGGCGCGGCAGCTGGGGCTGTCGCAACCGACGGTGACGACGCAGGTCCGGGCGCTGGAGGAGCAGTACGGGGTGGAGCTCTTCCACCGCGGCGGCGGCCGGCTGACGCTGAGCGAGGCCGGCCGGCGGCTGATGCCGCAGGTGGACGCGCTGCTGCAGCAGGAACTGGACATCGAATTCGCGCTGCGCAACTCGGCCGAGCTGCAGGGCGGGACGCTGCGCCTGGGCGCGACGGCGCCCTACTACACGCTGACGCTGGTGCAGCGCTTCAAGGTCCGCCATCCGCGGGTGGAGCTGAGCGTGTCGGCCGGCAATTCGCGGCAGATGGTGGATGCGCTGCTCGCCTACCAGGTGGACCTGGCGACCTCCAGCCATCTGGAGGACGACCCGCGGCTGCACCGGGTGGCGCTGGGGGCCGATCCGCTGGTGCTGCTGCTGCCGCGCGGGCATGCGCTGGCGCGGGCGACGGCGGTGCCGCCGGCGGCGCTGGGCGCGGAAACGCTGCTGATGCGGGAGCGCGGCTCGATGACGCGCGCGCTGACCGAGCAGGCGCTGGAGGCGGCGGGCGTGCGCCCGCGGGCGCAGATGGAGATCGCCAGCCGCGAGGCGCTGCGGGAGGCGGTGGTGCGCGGGCTGGGGGTCAGCATCTTCGCCGCGCACGAGACCGGGCGCGACCCGGAGCTGGTCGCCCTGCCCTTCGAGGCGCCGATGCCGATGGTGCGGGAGTACCTCTACTGCCTGCGCGAACGGCAGGGCGCGCGGCTCATCGAGGCGATGCTGGGCTGCGTCGAGGCCGGCGGCTGAGGCCGCCCGGCCTCATTGCCCTGTCGGCTGGCCGGCCTGCGCGGTGGGCGGCGCATCCTTCAGGTGCTTGGCGAGGAAGGTCTCGACGCGACGGGCGAAGTCGACCTGGTTGTCGGTGTTGCCAAAACCATGGGCCTCGCCACGGTAGGTCACCCACTCGGGTGGCCGCCCCGCCTTGACCAGCGCCTCGCGCATGCGTTCGCCATGCTCGATCGGGACGCGCACGTCGCGTTCTCCGTACACCAGCATCAACGGCGCGCGGATCCGGTCGGCCAATGTGATCGGCGAGTTCGCGCGAAGCATGTCGGCATCCTTGACCGGATCGCCCACCATGGTGGGCGCCATGAAGCTCCGGTAGGAGCTTCCCAGGTCATCGTCGACCCATCGGTCGCCCTTGACGAGCAGCATCAGGTCGCTGACGCCCAACCAGGCCAGCCCGCAGCGATACAGCGGGCCGTCCTTGGCCAGGCCCATCAGCGTGCTGTACCCGCCATAGCTGGCACCGGCGATGCAGGCGCGGTCGGACGCCAATTTCTGCTGGCGCGCCCAGACGAGCGCGTCCGCGACGTCGTCCTGCATCGCCTGCCCCCATTGGCGGAACCCGTCGCGATAGTGCTTGTCGCCGTAACCACGGCTGCCTCGGAACTCCGGCTCGATCACCAGATAACCCCGTGAAGCAAGGAACTGCGCCATGCCATTCCACTCCCAACTGCGCCCCTTGACGAAGGGCCCGCCGTGCACCAGCACGACCGCCGGCGCGGGCTTGCCCGGCGCCGTGCCCTGCGGCACGGTCAGCCAGACCGGGAGGTCGATGCCGTCGCGGGCCTTGATGCGATGCAATTCCTGGCTCGCCATCGTGCGCGGATCGACGTCCGGGCGCTGTCGCCCCACCGGCTGCCAGCGCTCGGCATCCGGCACCCCACCGCGATACACCCAATAGGAACCCGGCTCACGGTCGGAGAAATTGCGCACCAACGCCACCATGTCCGGCTTGCCGCAACGGGCGCATTGGATCTCATTGACACCCTCGGCGAAGCGCGCATCGACCTGCTTCTGGAACTCGCGCATGGCCGGGGCGAACCAGGCGGTCGCCTGCGCATCGGTTTCATAGCGCAAGCCGACCGTGCGCCCCGCATCGAGGATCACCGTCGCCTGCGCGTCGAAGCCGGGGGTGCTGAGCAGGGCACGGGGTTCCGGCTTGCCGGTCTGGAAGTCAAACCGCGTGACCACGTCATAGCGCTGCGGCCCGTCGAGGCGCCGCACGAACAGACGGCCCGCATCGTCGACGGCCGTGGGCACGAAGGGCAGCCCCAGCAGGTCGCCACGAGTGATCTCGGTCCAGGTCTTCTGGTCGGGACCACGCCAATAGGCCACGCGCACGCCATCCTGCTCGGTCACCACCACGCGCGCTTCCCCGTGGCTGTCGAAAAGGAAACTCACCGCGCCACGCGGTTCGTCGAAACTGGCCGGCACGGCTCGGCCGGTATCGATGTTGAGCCAGAACGGCGTGTAAGCCGCCCGGTTGTTGGAGCGGTTGATGCCGAACTTGCCCACCAGCACCCGATTGCCCGGCTCTCCCTCATGGGGAAATGGCACGTCGAGCAGGCGATGGTTCCAGGTCAACGCCCCGCCGAAGGCCTTGCGCTCCGTTTCCGCCTCATGTTCGCGCTGGATCAATTGACGCGCGCCGGTGCCGTCCGCGGCCACCGAATAAAGACCCACGGCTTGGTAGTGCGTGCCTGAGGCGATGCGGCGGTCGGTGGCCGAGAAGACCAGCTTGTCGTCGTTGACCCACTGGAAGGAGCCCACATCCTCGTTGGCGAACTGCACCACTCGTCGGGCCTCGATCCTGGGGCCGAGTTCGAAGACGTACAGCCCCACGCGCAGGCCAGCCGCGCCGGGCGCCGCGACGGCGAGCCGTTTCCCGTTCGGCGACAGGCGGGCCTCATGCAGCGTGGCGTCCTTGAAGAAGACCTCGGGCGGCACAGAGCTCGGCGCGGACGCGGATTGGGCCAGCGCGGCCCCTTGCAGCCCGACCATGGCGAGCGCGAACGACAGCGCGCGGCGGCGCAGGGAAGACATCGGTGTCATCGGCGGGTTCCTCTCCTGATCCACGTGCCGAGCGAGCGGCCGAGGTGGTCTTGTTGTGCTTGTCGGCGCGGGATGCTATCGCCCGCAGCGCTCAGCCGGGCTGCGGGAAGTCCCGCAAGCACCGATCCCCTTGAAGGGGGATTCCCACCGCGATACTCCTGCTCCCTGCCAGCCGCGCGGAGCGACATTCATAGGCCCGCTGCACGACCTCCCCTCATCCGCAATCGCCCATGCAAGACACCTGGTGGCAATCGCTCGTCCAATGGACGCTCTGGGGCGCCGCAATGGCGCTCGTCATGGGCTGGGTCGGTCGCAACCGGCTGAAGCCCCGTCCCGAGGCTGAGGCGCAGTTGCTGCGCCATCCGATCAGCACGCTGGTGATCGGCGTCATCGGCGCGGTGTTCTTCTTCGGGCTCGCGATCATCTCCAACACCGTCGGCAAGAACCCCACCGCGACCGTCTGGACCACGCTCTGCTTCATCAGCCTCGGGCTGATGTCGGCGCCGATGATCCTGGACTACATCTACGGCCGCCACCAGGTGTCGGAGGACGCCATCGCCTATGGCCGCCTGCTGGGCCGGCGCGGCGTCATGCGCTGGGCGGACGTCCGGCGGATCCGCTTCTCGCCGGGCATGAAATGGTTCGTGCTGGAAGACCACCAGCGCACCCGCGTGCGCGTCTCGGCGATGCTGATGGGCCTGCCGGAGTTCGCGCGGCTCGCGCTGGCGGGGGTGCCGCCCGAGGCCCTCGACGATCGCACCCGCACGCTGCTCACCGAGACCAGCCTGGGTCGGCCACCGCGGGTCTGGGGCTGAGCCCGGCTTCTGGCGGACCCTGGCGGCCCAAGGCGGACCCTGGCGGCCCGCGCTGGCCGCGACGCCCCACCGCCCCGCTGGCCGCGGGGCGTCGCGCTTCAGGCGTCGAACCCCGGGCATTGCCGATGCGCCTGCCGCAGCAGCGTCGGCCAGACGAAGGCACCGCCCAGGCCGCCGGTCTGCACCCGCATCGACTCGGCCGTGCCGCGGATGATCGCGTCGTCGACCGACGTGAGCGCCGCGCCGCCGGACTGCGCGGCGATCTGGATCTGGCAGGCGCTCTCGAAGGTGTACATCGACAGGAAGGCGTCGCCGATGGTCCTGCCCACGGTCAGCAGGCCGTGGTTGCGCAGGCAGTAGAAGATCTTGTCGCCGAGGTCGCGCTGCAAGCGCGGCTGCTCGTCCGGACGGATCGCGACGCCCTCGTAGTCGTGGTACGCCAGCGAGGCCAGCACGAAGGTCGACTGCTGCGAGATCGGCAGCACGCCGTCCTTCTGCGCCGACACCGCCACGCCGGCCCGCGTGTGCGTGTGCAGCACGCAACCCACGTCCGGCCGCGCCGCATGGATGGCCGAATGGATGATGAAGCCGGCCTGGTTCACCGGAAACGGCGTCTCCTGCAGCTTGTTGCCGAGCGCGTCGACCTTGATCAGGCTGGAGGCCGTGATCTCGTCGAACATCAGGCCGTAGGGGTTGATCAGGAACTCATGCGCGTCGCCGGGCAGCCGCGCGCTGATGTGCGTGAAGATCAGGTCGCTCCAGCCGTAGCGCGCCACCAGCCGGTAGCAGGCGGCCAGGTCCACGCGCAGCTGCCATTCGGCGTCGCTGACCTGACCCTTGAGCGATGGGATCCGGGCGGTGATGTCGTCCATGAACGCGTCTCCTGGTCGCGCCCGGCCTTTCCTCGGGCCGGGTCCGCGGCGGATCGTCCTCCCGGAGCGCCACCGCGGCTGTCGCGTTCAGGACATCGTCATTGAGCAAGGTACTTCAGCAAGCCAGACCAGAAGTTGATCTTGCTTCCGAACACCAGCACGACAAGGAAGACGGAAATGCCCGCGGCGATCAGGTTGGCAATGACGTTGGACCACACGCCGGACCAGAAGCCGAGCGTGCGTTCGATCCGCCTCAGCCGCCTCAGATGATCGGCCTCAGCGTCCGCCAGCGCGTCCGACAGCGACTCCTCGGCCATATCCTCGAGCATGATTTCCGCGCGCGTGCGGTACGTGTCGATCTGCGATGGCAGATTCATGCTCAGCACAAAGCCGTGCACATCCACCTGCGGATGCGCCTTCATGAATTCCACCTTGTCCGCCTTGTAGAGCGCGTACGCAATCAGGCCTGCAAGGTCCCTGGGGTTCTGAACGAAGGACTGGAATGTCTGGTGCAGCATCAGACGATGACCTTGGCTTTCGCCAACCATCGCTCAAGTGCATTGTTCGCGGCCCTGACGATGTCCTCCCGGCTGGGAAGTACGGCGCGCACCGCAGGCGACGGCTCGTGGTCACGCTCACGCGTCATGAGACGCTTGTTCGCGCGCCGGATCGTGTGCACGGTGATGTACTTGCGGGCAGCCGAGGACTTCATGGGAAGCGACCCTACAGCCGTGAGGCCATGGGGCTAATTGGCAATGATCGAACGGCGACGGACCTGCGATGCGGCGCATGAGCCGGCGAACAGGAACGAATGGTCGGCAGCATTGCACTGCCGGAGATCTCGATCAATGACCCGTATCAGTGACGAGCCCCGCGGGAAGCATGCTCCGGCGGGGCAGGTCGTTCAGAACGCCGCAATCCCCGTCTGCGCCCGTCCCAGGATCAACGCGTGGATGTCATGCGTGCCCTCGTAGGTGTTGACCACCTCGAGATTGACCAGGTGGCGCGCGATGCCGAACTCGTCGCTGATGCCGTTGCCGCCCAGCATGTCCCGCGCGGTGCGCGCGATCTCCAGCGACTTGCCGCAGCTGTTGCGCTTCATGATCGACGTGATCTCCACCGCCGCCGTGCCCTCGTCCTTCATGCGCCCCAGCCGCAGGCAGCCCTGCAGGCCCAGCGTGATCTCGGTCTGCATGTCGGCCAGCTTCTTCTGCACCAGCTGGTTGGCGGCCAGCGGCTTGCCGAATTGCTTGCGGTCCATCGTGTACTGCCGCGCGGTGTGCCAGCAGGCCTCGGCCGCGCCCAGCGCGCCCCAGGCGATGCCGTAGCGGGCGCTGTTCAGGCAGGTGAACGGGCCCTTCAGGCCGCGCACCTCGGGGAAGGCGTTCTCCTCGGGGCAGAACACCTCGTCCATCACGATCTCGCCGGTGATGGACGCGCGCAGTCCCACCTTGCCGTGGATCGCCGGCGCGCTCAGGCCCTTCCAGCCCTTCTCCAGCACGAAGCCGCGGATCTGGCCGCCGTCGTCCTTGGCCCAGACGACGAACACGTCCGCGATCGGGCTGTTGGTGATCCACATCTTGCTGCCGCTGAGCGAGTAGCCGCCCTCGACCTTGCGCGCCCGCGTGATCATCGACCCCGGGTCCGAGCCGTGGTTCGGCTCGGTCAGTCCGAAGCAACCGATCCACTCGCCGCTGGCCAGCTTGGGCAGGTACTTGCGCTGGGTCGCCTCGTTGCCGAACTCGTGGATCGGCACCATCACCAGCGAGCTCTGCACGCTCATCATCGAGCGGTAGCCGCTGTCCACGCGCTCGACCTCGCGCGCGATCAGGCCGTAGCAGACATAGTTCAGCCCGGCGCCGCCGTACTCCTCCGGAATCGTCGGCCCCAGCAGGCCCAGTTCGCCCATCTCGCGGAAGATCGCCGCGTCGGTCTTCTCATGCCGGAAGGCCTCCAGCACCCGCGGCACCAGCCGGTCCTGGCAGTAGGCCCGCGCCGCGTCGCGCACGGCGCGCTCGTCGTCGCTCAGCTGCTGCTCCAGCAGCAGCGGATCGTCCCAGTGGAATGCGGCCTTCGCGGCCTTGGATGCTTGGCTCATGATGTCTCTTCCGTTCCTGTTGATGTGACTGCGTCTCTCGGGACGCGGCGCAGGCTGGGACCGATCCTAGTCCCGCGCCGGCACCACCGCCGTCACCTCGATTTCAACCTTCGCACGATCCTCGATCAGCCCCGCCACCTGCACGGCGGTCATCGCGATGCCGTACTCGCTGCCCAGCACCTCGCGGTAGGCCCGCCCGACCTCGCGGCCGCGCGCGACGTACTCGCGCTTGTCGACCAGGTACCAGGTCATCCGCGCAATGTGCCTGGGCTCGGCCCCGGCCTCGGCCAGCACCGCCTTGATGTTGATCAAGGCCTGCCGCACCTGGTCGACGAAATCGTCGCTCTCGAACTGGCACTGCCCGTTCCAGCCGATCTGGCCGGCGACGAAGACCTGCGTGCCGACCGCGGCCACGCCATTGGCATAACCGCGCGGCGCGGCCCAGGCCGCCGGCTGCAGCAGGCGCTTGGCGGCGGGGGTGTTCTTCTCGTTCTCGTGGCTCATCGTCGTGACTCCTCTACTGCTCGGACGATTGATGGGATTGCTGCGCCTGGACCGCCCGCACCAGCGCGGCGCGGACGTCCTCGGGAAAGGGCTGGGACTGATGCGTCTCCAGCGAGGTGCACACCAGCACCTGGCCGAAGCTCACGCGCGCGCCGTCGGCGCCGTCGAAGCGCACCCGCAGCGACAGCGAGCTGCGCCCCACCCGCTCGATCCACAGCCGCTGCGTGAGCCGGTCGCCCTGGCGGCTGATGCGCTCGAAATTGGTCTGCAGCTGCACCGTGGGCAGGCCGATGCGACGCGGGCCCAGCAACTCGGCGTACGACACGCCCAGGCCCTCGTTGAACCAGTCCTCGACGAAGGCGTTCAGCAGCTCGTAATAGCGCGGGAAGAACACGATGCCGGCCGGGTCGCAATGACCGAAGCGGACCAGCACCTCACGCTCGAAGGCGGCATTCGTCACATCGTCCTCCTCAGACGCCCAGATGGCGGTGCCACACGCCGTGATCGGCCGCCAGCGCCGCGGAGTCGCCGCGCCAGACGACCTGGCCGCGCTCCACGATGCTGTGCCGGTCGGCGAGGCGGATCAGCCGCTTCACATACTTGTCGACCACCAGGATGGTCTGGCCCGCCTGGCGCAGCGTGTCCAGGCAGCGCCAGATGTCCTCGCGGATCAGCGGCGCCAGGCCCTCGGTGGCCTCGTCTAGCACCAGCAGCCGCGGGTTGGTGACCAGCGCGCGGCCGATGGCGAGCATCTGCTGCTCGCCGCCGGACAGCTGCTGGCCGAGGTTGGCCGCGCGCTCCCGCAGCCGCGGGAACAGCGCGAAGACCCGCTCGACGCTCCACGGCTCGGCCGCGCGGCAGCGGTTGGCCTCGAAAGCCCGCAGGTGCTCCAGCACGCTGAGGTTGGGGAAGACCTGGCGCCCCTCGGGCACGATGGCCAGGCCCAGCCGCGCGACGCGGTCGGCGCGCCAGCCGGTCACGTCCTCACCGGCGAAGCGGATGCGTCCGCCGCTCGGCGCCAGCCAGCCGGTCAGGCAACGCAGCGTCGTGCTCTTGCCCATGCCGTTGCGGCCCAGCAGCGTCGCGACCTCGCCCGGCGCGATGCGCAGGTCGACGCCGAACAGCACCTGGCTGCCACCGTAGCCGGCGCGCAGGCCCTCGATCTCGAGCAGCGCGTCGCTCATGCGCCCTCCTTCGCCGGGTGGCTCCGGGCCGACGGGCCGGCCGCGCCCGCCGCATCCATCGCGTCCGCCCGGTCCGCGTCATCCGCCTCGTCGCCGAGGTAGGCCTGCCGGACCGCCGCGTCGTTGCGGATCTCGTCCGGCGTGCCGGTGGCGATGACGCGCCCGCTCACCAGCACCGACACGCGGTCGGCGAGCCGGAAGACCGCGTCCATGTCGTGCTCGACCAGCAGGAGCGTCAGCCGCTGCGCCTTCAGCGCCGACAGCAGCTCGACCATGCGCGCCGACTCGTCCGGCCCCATGCCCGCCATCGGCTCGTCCAGCAGCAGCAGCCGCGGCCGCGCCGCCAGCGCGAGCGCGAGTTCCAGCTGGCGCTGCTCGCCATGCGCCAGCGTGCCCGCGACGCGGTCGGCCATCGCCGTCAGGCCCACCAGCGCCAGCATCGCCTCGGCATCGGCATAAGCGGCCTCGTCCGCGCGCGCCGGTCGCCACCACGAGGGCGCCGCCGGCCGCCGCGCGAGCACCGCCAGCACCACGTTGTCCAGCACGGTGAAGCGCCGGTAGATGCTGGTGATCTGGAACGAGCGCACCAGGCCGCCGCGCACGCGCTGCGGCATCGACAGCGCGGTGACGTCCTCGCCGTCGAAGAACAGGCCGCCGCCATCGGGCGCCAGCGCGCCGGAGATCTGGTGGATCAGCGTCGTCTTGCCGGCCCCGTTCGGGCCGATCAGCGCATGGGTCTCGCCGGCGCGCACCTCGAGGCTGGCCTCGTCGGTCGCGGTCAGCGCGCCGAAGCGCTTCACCAGCCGATGCACCTGCAGCAGCGCGAGCTCGGGCAAGCGCGACGACGCCGCCCTCGACAGGTCGTGCAGAGCCTCAGGCATGCACGGCCTCCTTGGACTTGGCGCTCCAGCGCCCGACCAGCCCGGTGAGCCCGCGCGGAGCGAACAGCACGACCACCAGCAGGATCGCACCGAGCGCGAACTGCCAGTGGATCGTGACGCCGGACAGCAGTTCCTCGAGCAGCAGGAAGGCGGCCGCGCCCAGCGGTCCGCCCCACAGCGCGCCGGCGCCGCCCAGGATCACCATCACCATCAGCTGGCCCGACTGCGACCAGTGCATCAGGTGCGGCGACACCAGGCCGTTCAGGTTGGCCAGCAGCGCGCCGGCCAGGCCCGCGATCGCACCGGCGACGACAAAGGCGGTCCACTGCACCGCGAAGACCCGGCCGCCGGTCGCGGCGACGCGGGTCTCGTTCTCCCGCGCCGCCTGCAGCAGCCAGCCCAGCGGCGAATTGACCAGCCGGCGCAGGCCCGCGAACACCAGCGCGAAGATGGCCAGCGCGACCCAGTAGAACGAGGCATCGTCGGCGAGGCTGAGCGGCAGGCCGGACAGGGTCGAGCGCGCCGTCAGCGGCAGGCCGTCGTCGCCGCCGTAGGCCTTCAGCGAGACCGCCAGGTAATGGAACATCTGCGCGAAGGCCAGTGTGATCATGATGAAGTACACGCCGCGCGTGCGCAGGCTGATGGCGCCGATCACCGCCGCCGCGACGCCCGACACGACCATCGCGGCCGGCCATGCGATCCAGGCCGAGCCGATGCCCGCGTCCGCGAGCACGCCGACGGTGTAGGCGCCCAGCCCGACGAAGGCCGCGTGGCCGAAGCTCACCAGCCCGCCGAAGCCCAGGATCAGGTTCAGGCTCGCCGCGGCGATCGCGAAGATCAGCACCCGCGTCGCGACCACCGTGTAGAACTCCAAGCCCAGCGCCTGCAGCAGCGGCGGCAAGGCCGCCAGCGCCACCAGCAGCGCCCAGGCCCAGGGGCCCAGGGCGCGATGGTGCAGCAGCGTGTGGCGGGTCGTCACGGCCTCGGTGATCGGCTCGGTGATCGGCTCTGTCATGGGCTCAGCCTCTCGCGGGGAACAGGCCGCGCGGTTTCCAGAACAGCACCGCCGCCATCAGCAGGTAGATCAGGATCGACGCCAGCGCCGGTCCGAGGTTGGACGCCACCTCCGGCGACGCCACCTGCCGCAGCACCGCGGGCAGCAGCGTGCGCGAGCCGGTGTCCACCAGCCCCACCAGCAGCGCGCCGACCAGCGCGCCGCGGATCGAGCCGATGCCGCCGATCACGATCACGACGAACGCCAGGATCAGGATGCTCTCGCCCATGCCCACCTGCACCGCCAGCAAGGGGCCCAGCAGCGAGCCCGCCAGCGCGCACAGCGCCGCGCCGACGCCGAAGACCGCGGTGAACAGCCGGTCCGCGGGCACGCCCATTGCGGTGGTCATCGCGCGGTTGGAGGCGCCGGCCCGCACCCACATGCCCCAGCGCGTGCGCGTGACCAGCAGGTACAGCGCCAGCGCCACCACCAGCCCCACGCCGATGATGAGCAGCCGGTAGGCGGGATACATCAGCCCGGGCAGCAGCTCGACCGGACCGGAAAGCGCGGCCGGCGTGTTCAGCATCAGCGGCTGCTCGCCCCAGATCATGCGCACGCCTTCGTTGAGCATCAGGATCAGCGCGAAGGTCGCCAGCACCTGGCTCAGGTGGTCGCGCTGGTAGAGCCGGCGCAGCAGCGTCACCTCCAGCGCCATGCCCAGGAGCGCGGTGCCCGCGATCGCCGCGAGCACGGCGATGCCGAAGGACGCGCCCGCCGCCATCGCCGCCGCGGCCAGGTAGGCGCCGACCATGTACAGCGAGCCGTGCGCCAGGTTGATCAGGTCCATGATGCCGAAGACCAGCGTCAGGCCGGCCGCCAGCAGGAACAGCATCAGCCCGAACTGCAGGCCGTTGAGGGCCTGCTCGGCGACGAGGATGAGGTCCATCGATGCGCGCCCGCGGCCTTCACTTCATCTTGCACAGCGGCGCGTAGGCGTCGGCGTGCTGTTCGAAGATCTTGCCCAGCGTCCGGTTGGTCACGCGGCCCTGCGGGTCCTTGGTGATCACGCGCAGGTAGTAGTCCTGCACCGGGTACTGGTTGTGGTTGAAGCGGAGGGGGCCGCGCACCGAGTCGAACTTCGCCGCCTTCAGCGCCTTGAGCAGCGCGGGCCGGTCCTCGACCTTGCCCTTCACGTCGCGCACCGCCGCGCCGATCAGCTGCGCCGCGTCGTAGCCCTGGCTCGCGTACAGCGAGGGCAACCGGCCGTAGGCCTTGACGAAGTCGGCGACGAAGCGCTTGTTGGCCGGGTTGTCCAGGTCATGCGCCCAGTGCGAGCTGTTGAACATGCCCAGCATCGGCTCGCCGACCGCCTTGATGACGTCCTCGTCCGCGGAGAAGCCCGGCCCGAACAGCGTGATGTCCTTGGACAGCCCCGCGCCGACGAACTGCTTGATGAAGTTGATGCCCATGCCACCGGGCAGGAAGATGTACATCGCATCGGGCTTGGCGGCGCGCGCTTGCGCGAGTTCCGCGGCGTAGTCCAGCTGGCCCAGCTTGGTGTAGATCTCGTCGGCCACCGCGCCCTTGTAGTAGCGCTTGAAGCCGGCCACCGCGTCCTTGCCGGCGGGGTAGTTGGGCGCCAGCACCACGACCTTCTTGAAGCCCTTGTCCATCACCGTCTTGCCGACGGCCTCGTGCAGGTTGTCGTTCTGCCAGGCGACGTTGAAGAAGTAGCGGTTGCACTGCTCGCCGGCGTACTGCGAGGGCCCGGCGTTGGCGCTGACATAGGGCACCTGCGCCGCGAAGACGCTGGGGCCGACGGCCAGCATCACGTTGGAGAACACGATGCCGGTCATCACGTCGACCTTGTCGCGCTTGAGCAGCCGCTCGGCCGACTGCTTGGCGACCTCGGGGTTCTGCTGGTCATCGGCGGTGAGGACTTCGACCGGCAGGCCGCCCAGCTTGCCGCCGCCCTGCTGGACCGCGAGCGCGAAACCATCGCGGATGTCGACGCCCAGGCCGGCGCCGGGCCCCGACAGCGTGCTCAGCATGCCGACCTTGAGCTTGTCGGCGGCCTGCGCCGGCGCCGCCAGCGCGAGCACCGCGCCCATGGCGGCGATCGCGGCGAGCGCGCACTGGACAACGGTGGACTCGTACTGCGGCGACGGCTTCGTTTCGTTCGCGTTCATCGGACGCTCCAGAAAGGCCCCGTGAGGGGCGGGTCGGATGGTCACGCCGGTACGGCTGGGCGCGGTGGGGATCGCTGCGCGCGGCGTCATGCTTCGCGCAGCCGGAAGCGCTGCAGCTTGCCGGTCTCGGTCCGGGGCAGGCTGGCGCGGAACTCTATCGCACGGGGGTACTTGTACGGGGCGATCGTGGCCTTGACGAAGTCCTGCATCGCCTTGACCAGCGCGGCCTCGTCGTCGGCGCCGGCCGCGCCGGGCTTGAGCACGACGAAGGCCTTCACCAGCTGGCCGCGCTCCTCGTCCGGCACGCCGACCACCGCGCATTCGGCGACCGCCGGATGGGCCAGCAGCGCCGACTCCACCTCCGGCCCGGCGATGTTGTAGCCGCCGGAGATGATCATGTCGTCGGTGCGCGCCTGGTAGACGAAGTAGCCGCCGGCGTCGACGAGGTAGGCGTCGCCGGTCAGGTTCCAGCCGTGCCGCACGTACTGGGCCTGCCGGTCGTCGGCAAGGTAGCGGCAGCCGGTCGGACCCTGCACCGCGAGCTTGCCGACGATGCCCGCCGGCACGTCGCGTCCCG
>NZ_JBQEOF010000028.1:0-38043 GCF_052044995.1 Roseateles sp. 22389 | reverse complement strand
GCGCGATAGCCCGGCACCGGCCGGCCGGTCGCGCCCGGCCGCGCGGTCTCCTCGGTGTGCGAGATGAAGATGTGCAGCAGCTCGGTCGCGCCGATGCCGTCGATCAGCTCGATGCCGGTGGCGTCCTTCCACAGCTGCCGCGTCGCCGCGGGCAGCGCCTCGCCCGCGCTGACGCACTTGCGCAGCGACGACAGGTCGTGAGATGCCGCCTGCGCCGCCATCGCGCGGTAGGAGGTCGGCGCGGTGAAGCACACCGTCGCGCGATGCTTCGCGATCACGGGCAGCAGCACGTCGGGCGAGGCCTTCTCCAGCAGCACCGTCGACGCGCCGACGCTGAGCGGGAACAGCACCAGCCCGCCCAGGCCGAAGGTGAAGGCCAGCGGTGGACTGCCGATGAACACGTCATCGGCGTTCGCGCGCAGGCAGTGCACCGGCCAGCAGCGGCAGATCGCGATCACGTCGCGATGGAAGTGCATCGTGCCCTTGGGCTGGCCCGTCGTGCCGGAGGTGAACGCGATCAGCGCGCAGTCGTCGGACGCGGTGTCGACGTTGTCGAAGCGCTCGGATTGGCGCTCGGCCAGGGCCTCCAGGCCCTCGGCCGCCTCGCTGCGGAACAGGCAGACCCGCGCCAGCACCGGGCATTGCGCCCGCGCCGTCTCCAGTTCTGCGGCCAGCGCCGCGTCGCACAGCGCATGCGAGATGCGCGCCTTCTCGATGACCTGGCCCAGTTCCTTGGCGCGCAGCAGCGGCATCGTCGCCACCGCGATCGCGCCGGCCTTCATCACCGCGAACCAGCAGGCCGCCATCTGCGGCGTGTTGGCGCCGCGCAGCAGCACGCGGTTTCCCGGCACCACGCCCATCTCGTTCACCAGCACGTTGGCGATGCGGTTGGCCTGCGCCTGCAGCTCGGCATAGGTCCAGCGCAACTCGCCGCCGCGCCCGTCGCCGCCGATCACGCAGGCGCGATCGCCCTGCCCCTGCTCGACCCAGCGATCCAGCAGCTCATGCGCGCAGTTCATCCGCTCCGGGAATCGCAGCGCCGGCAGGTCGAAGACCAGCTCCGGCCACTGGTCCGGCGGCGGCAGGTGGTCGCGGGCGAAGGTGTCCAGGTGGGCGCTGCGGTGCATGAGGAAGTCCTTATCCGTTCTTCAACAGGTCTCGTCCGATGATCAGCTGCTGGACCTCGCTGGCGCCCTCGTAGATGCGCAGCGCACGGATCTCGCGGTAGAGCGACTCGACGATCTCGCCGCGCCGCACGCCGCGCCCGCCATGCAGCTGCACCGCCGCGTCGATGACGCGCTGCGCGCCTTCGGTGGCCATCAGCTTGGCCATCGCGGCCTCGCGGGTGATGGTGCGGCCCTGGTCGCGCTCCCAGGCCGCGCGGTAGACCAGCAACGCGCTGCTGTCGACGGTGCAGGCCATGTCGGCCAGCTTGGCCTGCGTCAGCGGCAGGTCGGCCAGCGTCGCGCCGAACATCGCGCGCTCCTTGGACTGCGACAGCCCTTCCTCCAGCGCGCGGCGGGCGAAGCCCAGCGCCGCGGCGGCCACCGAGGTGCGGAACACATCCAGCGTGCGCATCGCCACCTTGAAGCCTTCGCCCGGCGCGCCGACCATCGCAGACTTCGGCACGCGGCAGCGCGTGAACCGCAGCGTCGCCAGCGGGTGCGGCGCGATCACGTCGATGCGCTCGGCGATCTCGAAGCCGGGAAGTCCGGCGTCGACGATGAAGGCGCTGATGCCACGCGAGCCAGGCGCTTCGCCAGTGCGCGCGAAGACCACGTAGAAATCGGCGATGCCGCCGTTCGAGATCCAGGTCTTCTGGCCGTCGAGCACGTAGTGGTCGCCGTCCTCGCGCGCGGCGCACTGCATCGCGGCGACATCGGACCCCGCCTCCGGCTCGGAGAGCGCGAAGGCCGCCAGCGCTTCACCGCGCGCGACGCGCGGCAGGTAGGCCTCGCGCTGCGCTGGCGTGCCCATCAGCGAGATCGCGCCCGAGCCCAGCCCCTGCATCGCGAAGGCGAAGTCCGCCAGCCCGTCGTGGCGCGCCAGCGTCTCACGCAGCAGGCAGATCGCGCGGGTGTCGATGGCCTCGCCCTCGCCGGCCACCGCATGCGTCAGCCAGCCACCGGCGCCGAGTGCCTTCACCAGTGCCTTGCAGCTCGCGTCCACGTCCTCGTGATCGACCGCCCCATGGGCGAGGTGCGTCGCGCACCACGCGTCGAGCTCGCTGGCGAGCGCGCGATGCCGGTCCTCGAAGAACGGCCAGTCCAGGTGCTTCAGGTGATTCATGCCGTCCTCAATCGCCCTTGAATTCGGGGCGCTGCTTGGCGACGAACGCGTGGTACGCGCGGTGGAAGTCCTGCGTCATCATGCAGATCGCCTGGGCTTGCGCCTCGGCCTCGATGGCCTCGTCGACGCCCATCGTCCATTCCTGATGCAGCATCCGCTTGGTCATCGCATGCGCGAAGTTGGGGCCGGCAGCGATCTCTGCGGCCCAGGCCACCGCTTGGGCTTCCAGCGCGTCCGGCTCGGCCACGCGGTTGAGGAAGCCCCACTGCAGCGCCTCTTCACCGCCCAGGCTGCGGCCGGTGTAGAGCAGGTCCGACGCGCGGCCCTGGCCGACGATGCGCGGCAGCAGCGCGCAGGCGCCCATGTCGCAACCGGCCAGGCCGACGCGCGTGAACAGGAAGGCCGTCTTGCTGCGCGCGGTGCCGACGCGCAGGTCCGAGGCCATCGCCATGATCGCGCCGGCACCGGCGCACACGCCGTCGATGGCGGCCACGACCGGCTGCGGGCAGGCCCGCATCGCCTTGACCAGGTCGCCGGTCATGCGCGTGAACGCGAGCAGGTCCGGCATCGACATCGCCGTCAGCGGGCCGATGATCTCGTGCACGTCGCCGCCGGAGCAGAAGTTGCCGCCCGCGCCCTGCACGACGATCGCGTTCACCTCGTCGACATAGGCCAGCGTGCGGAACAGGTCGCGCAGCTCGGCATAGGACTCGAAGGTCAGCGGGTTCTTGCGCTCGGGACGGTTCAGCGTGATCACGCCGACCTCGCCCTCCTGCCGCCACGCGAAGTGGCGGGGCTCGAAGCCCTTCAGGCTGCGCCGGTTGCCGCTGATGAGGTGTTGATCCATCGATTCGTGCTCCTTGATTCGTTCACTGGCGCCGATGCGCCGCATCGGCCACCGGCCTGTCCATCGCTCCGCGCCGCGTGGCGCCATGGCCTGCATCCGCCGCTCATCGGCGCGCGGCGTCCAGCTGCGCGAGGTGGCCCTTCAGCCCCGCGAGCAGCGCGTACACCTGGGTCTTCTCCTCCGGCGACCAGCCGGCCAGCAGCTCGACGATCCAGCCCTCGTGCGTCGCCGCCATGCGCTTGAACTGGCGCCGCCCGGCCGGCGTCAGCCGCACGGTGACGCTGCGCCGGTCCGACGGATGCGGCTCGCGCACGACCAGCCCCTCGGCCTCGAGCTGGTCGGTGATGCCGGTGACGTTGCCGCCGGTGACCATCAGCCGCTGGGACAGCTCGCGCATCGTCAGACCGTCGGGGCTGCGCTCCAGCTGCGCCAGCAGGTCGAAGCGCGGCAGCGTCGTGCCGAAGTCGTTGCGCAGGCGCTGGCGGATCTGGTCCTCGATGCGCGTCGTGCAGGCCAGCAGGCGCAGCCACAGGCGCAGCGCCTGGTGGTCGCCATCGTGCAGGCGCGACTCCAGGTCAGGCACGAGCTCGGGGTCTAGGTCCTCGTCGCTGTCGCGCATCACATCACCTCCCCGCCGGCGACCGCGATGGCCTGGCCGGTGATGGCTCCGCTGTCGCGCCGCGCCAGCCAGGCGACCGAGGCGGCGACCTCCGCCGGGTCCACCAGCCGCCCCTGCGGATTCACCGCCGCCAGCTCGGCCCGGGCTTGCTCCGGCGTGCGGCCGGTCTTGGCGACGATGGTGTCGATCGCGCCGGCCACGATGTCGGTCTCGGTGTAGCCGGGGCAGACCGCGTTGACGGTCACGCCCTTGCGCGCCGTCTCCAGCGCCAGCGCGCGCGTCAGACCGAGCACGCCATGCTTGGCCGCGCAGTAGGCCGCGACATAGGCGTAGCCCTTCAGCGCGGCGGTGCTGGCGACATTGACGATGCGGCCGAAGCGGCGCTCGGTCATCGCCGGCAGCACCTCGCGGCTGCACAGGAAGCTGCCAGTGAGGTTGACGTCGAGCAGTCGCCGCCAGGTCTCCAGCGAGGTCTTCGCGAACGGCGCGGTCTCGACCTGGCCGGCGTTGTTGACCAGCAGGTCGACCGGCCCGGCGGCCTTCACCGTCGCGGCGAAGGCCTGGCGCACGCTGGCCTCGTCGGCGACGTCGCAGACCTGCAGCTCGACCGACGGACCGCCGTCGACGCTCAGCCGGTCACGCTGCGCCTGCAGTCGGTCCAGCCGGCGCCCCATCAGCGTCACGCGCGCGCCGTCGGCGATCAGCGCCTGCGCGATCGCGGCGCCGATGCCGGAGCCGCCGCCGGTGACGACCGCATGCAGTCCTTCGAGGGGATACGGGTTGCTCATGCCGCCTGCCTGTCCATCGTTGCTCGAATGCCCATCGCTGCGCCGCGTCCCGCCGCTCAGACGCCGAGCGCCCGGTTGGCCTGTTCCTGCGCCGCGGCGCCGCCGCCCATCGCGCGCTGGCGTTCGAAGTCGCGTTCCATCTGGCTCTTGCCGGACAGGTACTGCACCGGCCAGTCCAGGCCCGGGCCGGACAGGTAGCCGATGCGCGCGGCCTCGGTCAGCGTCCACGCCGGATTGGCCAGGTGCGGACGCGCGACGGCGCACAGGTCGGCGCGCCCGGCCGCGATGATGCTGTTGACGTGGTCCGCCTCGGAGATCGCGCCCACCGCGATCGTGGCGATGCCGGCGCGGTTGCGCACGCTCTCGCTGAACGGCGTCTGCCACATGCGGCCGTAGACCGGCTTCTCGCGCTTGCTGACCTGGCCGGACGAGACATCGATCAGGTCGGCGCCCGCGGCCTTGAAGGCCTCCGCGATCGCGACCGCGTCTTCGGGCGTGGTGCCGCCGGGCACCCAGTCGTGCGCGGAGATGCGCACCGACATCGGCCGGTCCGCCGGCCAGACCGCCCGCATCGCGGCGAAGACCTCGAGCGGATAACGCAGCCGGTGCTCCAGCGTGCCGCCGTAGTCGTCGGTCCGTTGATTGGTCAGCGGCGACAGGAAGCTGGACAGCAGGTAGCCGTGCGCGCAGTGCAGCTCCAGCCAGTCGAAGCCGGCCTCGGCGGCACGCCGGGTAGCGGCGACGAAATCGGCCTTGACGCGGTCCATGTCGTCCCGCGTCATCGCGCGCGACCACTGGCTCACGCCCTCCAGGTACTGCTGCGGCGAGGCCGAGATCAGCGGCCAGTTGCCCTCATCCAGCGGCTGGTCGATGCCGTCCCAGGCCACGCGGGTCGAGCCCTTCGCGCCGGCATGGCCGAGCTGCATCGCGATCTTGGCGGTGGAGCTCGCATGCACATGGTCGACGATGCGCCGCCAGCCATCGCGCTGCGCGTCGTTCCACAGGCCGGGACATCCGGGCGTGATGCGGGCGTCGGGCGAGACGCAGGTCATCTCCGCGAAGACCAGGCCCGCGCCGCCCATGGCGCGGGCGCCCAGGTGCGCGAGGTGGTAGTCCGCCGGCTGGCCGTCGACGCAGGAGTACTGCGCCATCGGCGAGACGACGACCCGGTTCTTCAGCGTCGTGCCGCGCAGCGTGAACGGCGTGAACATCGGCGGCGCGGCGCGGTCCAGGCCCGAGCGGCGCGCCAGCCAAGCCTCGTATTCGCCGACATAACGCGCATCGCGCAGGCGCAGGTTCTCGTGCGAGATCCGCTGCGAGCGCGTCAGCAGCGAATACGCGAACTGCTCCGGCGCCAGGCGCGCGTGGCGGTCGACGTTCTCGAACCATTCGGTCGAATTGCGCGCCGCGTTCTGGATGCGCAGCACCTCGATCGAGCGCGTGGCTTCGTATTCGTCCAGCGCGGCGGGCAGGCTCTCCACGCCGCCACCGTGGCGTTCGATGTCGCGGGCCAGCGCGATCGCATCCTCCAGCGCGAGCTTGGTGCCCGAGCCGATCGAGAAATGCGCCGTGTGCGCCGCGTCGCCCATCAGCACCACCGGCGCGCGGCCGTTGTGATGCACCCAGCGCTTGCAGACCACGCGCGGGAAGCGAATCCACTGCGCCGATCCGCGCAGGTGCGCCGCGTTGGAGATCAGCGGATGGCCGTCCAGCACCTTGGCGAAGAGCCGCTCGCAGAAGGTGATGCCGTCCTCCTTGCTCATGTCCTCCAGGCCGGCGGCCTTCCACACCGGCTCGGGCGTCTCGACGATGAAGGTCGAGTGCGTCTCGTCGAAACGGTAGGCATGCGCCTGGAACCATCCCCATTCGGTCTTCTGGAAGTCGAAGGTGAAGGCGTCGAAGAGCTTGGTGGTGCCCAGCCAGACGAAGCGGCACTGCCGCAGGTCGATGTCGGGCTGATAGGTCGCCGCGTACTTCTGGCGCAGGCGGCTGTTGAGGCCGTCGGCCGCGATGATCAGGTCGGCATCGATGTCCGCGTCGTCGACGACCTCGGTCTCGTAGCGGATCGCGACGCCCAGTTGCTCGCAGCGATCGCGCAGGATGTCCAGCAGCTTGCGGCGGCCGATGCCGCAGAAGCCATGCCCGCCCGAGACCATGGTGCGGCCGTCGATGTGGACGGCGATGTCGTCCCAATGGTTGAAGGACTGCAGGATCTGCTCGGCGGTCCGGGGATCGGCCTCGCGCAGCGCCGCCAGCGTCTGGTCGGAGAACACCACGCCCCAACCGAAGGTGTCGCCGGCGCGGTTGCGCTCCAGCACCGTGACCTCATGGGCGGGATCCTGCCGCTTCATCAGCAAGGCGAAGTACAAGCCGGCGGGGCCGCCGCCGATGCAGGTGATGCGCATGTTTCCGAGACCCGCTCGCGCCGGCCGATGACTGCTTGACGGGAGCACTTTAGGCATTGATAGTTGAGGTGTCAACGATCTGGATAACCCTGAGCCCATCGGCGTCGTGAGGCCGGGCGGCTTGCGGAAACGATGCCGCCTTGTTGGAATTAACCGACACCACGGCCTCCGGCCCGGCGCTAAGGTGCGCGCCGTCGTGCCCAAGGCCGGCAGGAGCAACAGATGAAGTCAACACGCCCGTCCCTGTGGGACATCTCGCCGGTGGTGGCGCCCGACGCGCCGATCTTTCCCGGCGATGAGCCCTACGCGCTGAAGTGGACCGCCCGGCTGTCGCCGGAGTGCCCGGTGAACCTGAGCGCGATCACGATGTCCCCGCATGTCGGCGCGCATGCCGATGCCCCGCTGCATTACGCCGACGGCGTCGCGAGTGCGGCCGAGGTGGCGCTCGATCCCTACCTCGGCCCCTGCCGTGTGATCCATGCGATCGGCTGCGGCCCGCTGATCCGCGTCGAGCACCTCGCGCACGCCGCGCACGACCTCCCGCCACGCGTGCTGGTGCGCTGCAACGAGCGCGCCGAGACGGTCTGGAATCCCGAGTTCAGCGCCTACGCGCCGGAGACCGTCGAGTGGCTCGCGGCGCGCGGCGTGAAGCTGATCGGACTGGACACGCCCTCGGTCGATCCCGCCACCAGCAAGACGCTGGACAGCCACCAGCGCCTGCTGCGCCTGGACCTGCGCGTGCTCGAGAACCTGGTGCTCGACGACGTGCCCGAGGGCGACTATGAACTGATCGCGCTGCCGCTGAAGCTGGCCGGCGCCTGCGCTTCGCCGGTGCGCGCGGTGCTGCGCTCGCTGTGAGCGGGGCCGCCGATCCTCGCGCCGCCGCCATCCCCTTCCCTTCCACCTTCCCCTTGCATTGGTCTGGAACCCCCATGACGACAAGACAAGACTGCCTGGCCCTGGACGCCGCCGATCCGCTGGCGACGCTGAAGGACCAGTTCTCGCTGCCCGCGGGCACGCTCTACCTCGACGGCAATTCGCTCGGCGCGATGCCCAAGGCGACCGCGGCCCGCGTGCAGCAGGTCATCGCGGACGAGTGGGGCCGCGACCTGATCAAGAGCTGGAACACCGCGGGCTGGATGGACCTGCCCGGCCGCATCGGCGACAAGATCGGCCGGCTGATCGGCGCCGCGCCCGGCGAGACCATCGTCGCGGACTCGACCTCGCTCAACCTCTACAAGGTGCTGAGCGCGGCGCTGCGCATCGTCCAGGCCGATGACGCCGCGGGTCGCCGCACGATGATCGTGTCGGAGCGCAGCAACTTCCCGACCGACCTCTACATCGCCGAGAGCCTCGCGCAGCAGCACGGCATGACGCTGCACCTGGTCGATCAGGTCGACGAGATCCCCGCCCTGCTGAACGACCGGCTCGCGGTGCTGATGCTGACCGAGGTCAACTACCGCACCGGCCGCAAGCACGACATGAAGGCCGTCACCGCCGCGGCGCACGCCGCCGGCGCGCTGACCGTCTGGGACCTGGCGCATTCCGCCGGCGCGATCCCGGTCGACCTGAATGGCGCCGACGCCGACTTCGCCATCGGCTGCGGCTACAAGTACCTCAACGGCGGCCCCGGCGCGCCGGCCTTCGTCTGGGCGCATCCGCGCCACGCGGACCGCTTCTGGCAACCGCTGTCGGGCTGGCTGGGCCATGCGTCGCCGTTCCAGTTCACCTCGAACTACGCGCCCGCCGCCGGCATCAAGCGCTACATCTGCGGCACGCCGGCGATCCTGTCGACGGCGGCGCTCGAATGCGGCGTCGACACGCTGCTGGCGGCCGAGCCCTTCGGCGGCATGGGCGCGCTGCGCGAGAAGTCGATCGCGCTGACCGAGCTCTTCGCCCGCCTGGCCGAGGAGCGCTGCGGCGCGCAGGGCGTCCACGTCGTCTCGCCGCGTGAGGCCGCGCAGCGCGGCAGCCAGGTCTGCCTGGCGCTGAAGGCGCCGCTGCACGAGGCCGGCTACGCCGTCGTGCAGGCGCTGATCGAGCGCGGCGTGATCGGCGACTTCCGCGCCGGCGATCCCGCGCGGCTGGATCAGGTGCCGCACATCCTGCGCTTCGGCTTCACGCCGCTGTACATCGGCTTCGCAGACGTGTGGGACGCGGTCGAGCATCTGCACCAGGTGCTGGCCAGCGGCGAATGGCGCGAGGCGCGCTTCAACACCAAGGCGGCAGTGACATGAGTTGCCCGATGGGACACGGCACCGGCGCCGTCACGGGAACCGGCGCGGGCGACACCCCAGCGCCGGGCGGCGAAGCGATCGTGCGCGAGGAAGGCGCGCAGCTCGACTTCTCCAAGGACATGAGCTACGGCGACTACCTGCACCTGGACAAGGTGCTGAGCGCGCAGCATCCGCTCTCGCCCGACCACAACGAGATGCTCTTCATCGTCCAGCACCAGACCTCGGAGCTGTGGATGAAGCTGATGCTGCACGAGCTGCAAGGCGCGGTTGCCAACGTCGCCGCCGACCAGCTGCCCGAAGCCTTCAAGATGCTCGCGCGGGTATCGCGCATCATGGAGCAGCTGGTCCACGCGTGGGACGTGCTCGGCACGATGACGCCGCCGGAGTATTCGGCCATCCGGCCCTATCTCTCCAACAGCAGCGGCTTCCAGAGCGCGCAGTACCGGCGCATCGAGTTCATGCTCGGCAACAAGAACGCCGCGATGCTCAAGCCGCATGCGCATCGCGCCGACCTGCTGGCCCAGGTGCAGGCCGCCTATGAAGCGCCGTCGCTGTACGACGAGGTGCTGCGCCTGATGCAGCGCCGCGGCATCGCGGTGCCGGCCGCGCGCCTGGACCGCGACTGGACCCAGCCCTATGCCGCCGACGACGGCGTGAAGGCCGCCTGGCTGGAGGTCTACCGCGACCCCAAGGCGCACTGGGACCTGTACCAGATGGGCGAGGAACTGGTCGACCTCGAGGACGCCTTCCGGCTCTGGCGCTTCCGCCACGTCACGACGGTGGAGCGCGTCATCGGCTTCAAGCGCGGCACCGGCGGCACCGGCGGCGTCAGCTACCTGCGCAAGATGCTGGACGTGGTGCTGTTCCCCGAGCTCTGGGCACTGCGCACGGAACTCTGAGCGCACCGCCGCCGCGCCGGTGGAAGGAAGTCATGGGGGCCCCGCTTCTACAATCGGCGGCTTCGGCGCGCGGCTCACCCGGCCGCCGCGCTTCATGCCCGTCAACCCGTCGAGGCCCGCCATGGACACCCGCCTTTCCGAGATCAAGCTGCGCATCGCCAGGCTGCGCGACGCGCTGCGCAACGCCGGCGCCCACGCCATCCTGGTCCCCTCGGCCGACCCCCATCTCTCCGAATACCTGCCGCGCCGCTGGCAGGCGCGCGAGGTCCTCTCCGGCTTCACCGGCTCGATGGGCACGCTGGTCGTCACGCTCGACGACGCGCAGCTCTTCGCCGACAGCCGCTACTGGACGCAGGCCGAGCGCGAACTCGCCGGCAGCGGCATCGCGCTCTTCAAGATTCCCTCCGGCGCATCGGTGCAGCACATCAGCTGGCTGGCGGAACGCCTGCAGCCGGGCCAGACGCTGGTCGTCGACGGCCAGGTGCTGGGACTGGCGCTCGCGCAGCAGCTGCGCTCGGCGGTGGGCGCCAAGGGCGTGCGCATCGACACCACGCTCGACCTGATCGACCACGCCTGGGACGAGCGCCCCGGCCTGCCCGACGCCCCGATCTACGAGCACGCCGCGCCGCAGGCCACCATCGGCCGCGCCGACAAGCTGCGGCAGGTGCGCGAGGCGATGACGCGGCACGGCGTCACCCACCACCTGATCTCCAGCGTCGACGACGTCGCCTGGCTGTTCAACCTGCGCGGCTCGGACGTCAGCTACAACCCGGTGTTCCTGGCACACGCGCTGCTCGACGCCAACGGCGCGACCCTGTTCGTGCAGCCCGGCAAGATCGACGCCGCGCTCGCGCAGCGCCTGGCCGCCGATGGCGTGCGCATCGCCCCGTATGCCGACGCGCGCGCCACGCTCGGCGCCCTGCCCGCTGATGCCCGGGTGCTGATCGATCCGCGGCGCGTGACCCTGGGCCTGCGCGAGTCGCTGCCCACGACCGCCACCATCGTCGAGGCCATCAACCCCAGCACGCTGCTCAAGAGCCGCAAGAACGCCGCCGAGGCGCAATTCGTCCGCCAGGCGATGGAGCAGGACGGCGCAGCGATGTGCGCCTTCTATGCCTGGTTCGAGGCGGCCATGGCTCGCGGCGAAGCGATCTCCGAGCTCACCATCGACGAGCGCCTGAGCGCCGAGCGCGCCAGACGTCCGGGTTTCGTCGGCCTGTCCTTCCCGACCATCGCCGGCTTCAACGCCAACGGCGCGATGCCGCATTACCGCGCGACCGAGGAGGCCTTCGCGCCGATCGAAGGCGACGGCCTGCTACTGATCGACTCCGGCGCGCAGTACCTGGGCGGCACGACCGACATCACCCGCGTATGGCCGATCGGCCGCATCACCGACGACCACCGCCGCGACTACACGCTGGTGCTCAAGGGCACGATCGCGCTGTCGCGTGCCGCCTTCCCGCGCGGCACGCTCAGCCCGATGCTGGACGCCCTCGCCCGCGCCCCGCTGTGGGCCCATGGCCTGGACTACGGCCACGGCACCGGGCATGGCGTCGGTTACTTCATGAACGTGCATGAAGGCCCGCAAAGCATCTCCAAGGCCGTGCCCGACGCCAACATGGCGATGGAGCCCGGCATGATCACCTCGATCGAACCCGGCCTCTACCGCCCCGGCCAATGGGGGGTGCGGATCGAGAACCTGGTGCTGAACGTGTCCTTCGACACCCCCGAGAAGGGGCAGTTCGGCGAGATGCTGACCTTCGAGACGCTGACGCTGTGCCCGATCGACACCCGCTGCATCGCGGTGGCGCTGCTGTCGGATGACGAACTGGCCTGGCTGAACGCCTATCACGCCGAGGTCCGCCGCCGCCTGGCGCCGCTGGTCGAGGGCGAGGCGCTGGCCTGGCTGAACACCCGCACCGAGCCGCTGAACCGCTGAACCGCAGCTGCGCTGCTAATGGCGGCGCCGGTCGCGGGGATCCTGCCCCCTGGCGACCGGGTTTGCGACGGAAGGGGAAAAAGCGCGGCTGAGCCGCGCTTTTTTACCCACGGCCTCGCTGGAAGCCCTTGGGGCCGCCACCTAGACTTGTTGCAGGCTGTCGGCTCGCGTGCCGCTCGATGTCTTCATCGCCGGGACATGTCCGGTGAACCGGGCGGGCGATCCGACGGCCCTCGCAGAGACCAGGACCAGAGGACTTCGAGGAGCAGGCCATGGATACCAGACTCTCCCAGGCGTGGCACGGTTGGCGCCTCCACGCGCGCGCCGGTTCGCCGGCCAACGACGAGCGGTCGATGCATCGCTTTTCCGACGGCGCGATGCACACCGCGCTGATGGCGGCGGTCATCGCGGTGGCCGTGATGGCGGTGGTACAGATGATCAACGTCGGCGTCCAGATGTGGCAGCTGGAGCCGGTCGTCGTGCAGGGCAAGGCGCAGAACCTGCCGCTGCCGGCGGCGCCCCAGCCGCTTGAACCGGCGCAGCCCTCGCGCTGACCATCAACCCGGCGCCGACCAGGCGCCGGACTCGCGTCGACCTCGCGCCGGACCGCCGGCGCGCTACATCTGCCGGAACAGATGCAGGTAACTGCGGCTGACCGGCAGCACCTCGGGGCGGGCCTTCAGGTGGAGGTCCGCCGTTTCGTTGGGGCCGCGGGTGACGTGGCTGATCGCATGCAGGTTCACGACCACCGACCGGTGGACTTGCACGAAGCGCTGCGGATCCAGCCGCTCGATCAGTTCGCGGATCGGCGTGCGGATCAGCGCCTCGCCTTCGGCGGTGACCACCAGCGTGTACTTCTCGTCCGAGCGCAGGAACAGGATCTCGTCGACCGGAATCAGCTTCAGCGTCGACCCGACCGAGGCGCGTATCCACTGCAGCGGGCCGGTGTCGGCCGCCAGCGCGCCGCCGGCCGGCACGGAGAGCGCCGGCGCACGCGCCATCCGGCGCGAGAGTTCATCGATCACTGCCTCGAGCGCCGCCGGATGCGCGGCCCCCAGCCCCGGGCGACCGCCGAGCCGCTCCTTCAAGCGCCCGATCGTGTCGGCCAGCCGCGCCTCGTCGACCGGCTTGACGAGGTAGTCGATCGCGCCGCGTTCGAAGGCCTGCAGCGCGTATTCCTCGAAGGCGGTGACGAACACCACCTGCGCCTGACGCGCGATCTGCCGCGCCGCCTCCATGCCGTTGACGCCGGGCATGTGCACATCGAGGAAGGCGATGTCGGGCCGGTGAAGCTCGAACATCTCCACCGCCTCGCGGCCGTTGCGCGCCTGCGCGACGACGCGCAGTTCCGGCCACAGCAGCGCGAGGCTGCGCTGCAGGCTGTCGCGCAGCAGCGGTTCGTCGTCGGCGATCAGGGCGGTCGGCGCGGTCGACACGGGGGAGGCTGCGGCACTCATCTCGTTGCAGGGGTGAAAGTCAGTTCGGCGCGCAGGCCGTGCGGGCGATTCTCGGTGAGCGCCAAGGCTGCGCCCAGGCCGTAGAACAGCGTCAGGCGCTCACGCAGGTTGCGCAGCCCGGTGCCGCTGCCCATCGCCTGCGTCATGCCGACGCCGGTGTCGCTGACCCACAGCCGCACCTGGTCGTCGACGCGCTCGCCGCCGACCTCGATGCGACCGCCCTCCTCACTCGGGTCGATGCCGTGGCGCACCGCGTTCTCGACCAGCGTCAGCAGCGCCATCGGCGGGAAGCGAAGGCTGCCGAGCTCGGGCGGCAGGTCCACGAAGAAGTCCAGTCGGTCCGGCATGCGCAGGTGCATCAACTCGAGGTAGGCGCGCACCAGGCCCAGTTCGTCCGACAACGTGGTGGCGTCGCCCTGCAGGCGCGGCATCGCGGCGCGCAGGTAGGCGATCAGGCTGCGCAGCACCGGCGCCGCCTGCGGCGAGCCGGTTTCCACCAGCGCCCGGACATTGGCCAGGGTGTTGAACAGGAAATGCGGCTCGACCTGGGCCTGCAGCAGCCGCAGCCGGGCGTCCAGCGCCTGGCGTTCCAGCTCGCTGCGCTCCAGTTCGAAGCTGAGCGCCTGGCTGCGGGCTTCGGCATCGCGCTGGCGGTACAGCGCGCCCATGGCCAGCAGCGGGCCGACGACCAGGCCGGAGCCGGCGATCCAGAGGAAGCCGAGCATCCGGGATTCGGACTCGACGAAGCTGGAGAAGTCGCCGCCGACGGCGACCATGTAGACCGCCAGCGTAGCCAGCGGCACGGCGGCCGCGACCACGACCACCTGGAACAGCCAGCGCGCCCACCAGCGCGGCAGCCGGCGCGGCCACTGGCCCGCCGCCGAAAAGGCCAGCAGCGCCAGCATGCCGACGAACATCGTCCGTCCCAGCAGCACCGGGAAGGGCGTGATGAAGATCGGTTGCAGCGCCAGCGCGAAGACAGTGGCCAGCGCGAGCGCCAGCAGGACCCGCTGCGGCGTCAGGTAGGAGACGAAGCCGTGCCAGGCCGGATGCGCCGGTTCGGGCGGGTGGGCGGGAAGGACCGGGGTCGACATGCCCGCACGATAGCGGGGGCGCGGCGGTGAACCAAGGGCGCGGCGGGTCTGGCGCGACGAAGCACGGGTTGAGCCGCTTGAGCCACGGGCGCCGGGCCGGCAATCGCCCGCTCGCGCTGGGCCGCCGGCGCGGCCACGCGGGGGAGCGTGGCGAGGAAGTCCTCGAACAGCGCGTCGGCCTTCATGCGTACATCCCGATGCGGCACATCACCGCTTCCTTGCCTGCGCTGATCGCGAAGCGCAGCGCCTCGGCCGGCGTCGCCCAGCCGTAGCCGCCGGCCAGGTTCTCGTCGCGGAAGGCCTCGCGCTTGTTCAGCGCCGGCGTGCCCTCGACCCGCATCACCACGACCGCCGCCACATAGCCGAACTGGCGCGGGCGCTCGATCGCCCCGGCATAGATGCGGTAGTCCCCGGTCTCGACTTCGGCGAAGTGCATGGCTGACTCCTTGAACGCGCAGCGGCCGGTGAGGCCGCGATGGAGTCAACTTTGCGCGCTGGAACGCGCACTGCCTACCCGACTGAGGAGGGCCCTCGGAAGGGGGAGATCTCGACGAGCCCCCCTTTTGAGCGAAGCGTCCGGCGGATCAGAACTGCTGGTTGGCGATCGCGGTGTACTCGCGCAGCTCGGCGTCGACGACGCGCTTGGGCGGCACGTCCGCCGCGCGCTGGCCCAGGGTCGGATGGACGACGTCGTAGGCCCGGCGCTCGGCCGGCGAGATGACGCCGTTCTGGTCCGAATCGGCCTCGGCGTAGACCAGGTTGGGCACCAGGCTGATCGGCTCGGGGAATTTCTCCGGCTCCTCGGCCGCCAGGGACACGGTCTGCGTCGCGGCGGGCTGGGCGGGCGGCGCGGCGGTCACGGGCTGCGAGGTCGCGGTCTGCACGGCCGTGGCCGGGCCGGTCGCCGCCTGGGCCGGCGCGGCGGCGCCCGATGCCGCCAGGTTCGCTGCCTGCGGCGACAGGCTCACCACGGCGGACGCCTCGGCCTGCGAGGTGGTCGAGGGATCATCGGCTTCGCGCACGCGTGCCGACTGCCCGGTGGTCGCACCGGGACCATTCGATGTCGTTATGTTGTTCAGGGCAGCAATCATGGCGAGCCTCCCAGGAGGTTTCCGCACATTTCGGCCAGCGGACGCCGGGCCCGGAGCGCATTCCGGGTCGAAGCCCCTTCAGGGCATGTTCGGTTTATCGGCGGGCGATCTCCGGACTTTAGGCCTCGATTCAAGGGAATCGCACTTTCTTGATAGGTGAAAACCCTCGGTCTGGCGACGCGCGGGCGCCTGGAGGCTCAAGTCCACTCGTCGGAAACCCCTGCTGCCATCGGTTAAATTTCCACGCATGGGTCTCCGCTCCTTCGCCACCGCTCACATCCCCGGCCTGACGGGCCTGGCCGGTCCCCGGACCGCGCCGGACACGGCCGCCGAGGCGTCGTCCTTCGACGCGCTCGTGGACCGCCTGCATTACCTGCCCAAGGCGGACGTCAAGCGCATCCGGGAGGCCTACAAGTTCGCCGACGAGGCCCACCTGGGCCAGTTCCGCGCCAGCGGCGAGCCCTACATCACCCATCCGATCGCGGTGGCCGGCCTGTGCGCCGACTGGCGCCTGGACGCACAGGCCATCATGGCCGCGCTGATGCATGACGCGATGGAGGACTGCGGCGTCACCAAGACGGAACTGATCGAGCGCTTCGAGGCGCCGACGGCGGAACTGGTCGACGGCCTGACCAAGCTGGACAAGCTGCAGTTCTCGACGCGCGAGGAATCGCAGGCGGAGAGCTTCCGCAAGATGCTGCTGGCGATGGCGCGCGACGTGCGCGTGATCCTGATCAAGCTGGCCGACCGGCTGCACAACATGCGCACGATGCAGCACATGGCCTTCGACAAGCGCCGCCGCATCGCCCGCGAGACCCTGGACATCTACGCGCCGATCGCCCACCGGCTGGGCCTCAACGAGATCTACCGCGAGCTGCAGGAACTCTCCTTCCAGTACATCCATCCCTGGCGCCACGGGGCGCTGGCCAAGGCCGTGACGAAGGCGCGCGGCCACCGCCGCGACCTGGTCGCGCGGATTGAACGCGACGTCCAGAAGGCCTTCTCCGAGGCCAACCTGCGCGTCGAGATCCAGGGCCGCGAGAAGACGCTGTTCAGCATCTACAAGAAGATGCGCGAGAAACACCTGAGCTTCGCGCAGGTCAGCGACATCTTCGGCTTCCGCGTGATCGTGCAGGACCTGCCCCAGTGCTACTGGTCGCTGGGCGTGCTGCACCAGCTCTACAAGCCGCAGCCGGGCAGATTCAAGGACTACATCGCCATCCCCAAGCCCAACGGCTACCAGTCGCTGCACACGACGCTGGTCAGCCCGCTGGGCACGCCGGTGGAATTCCAGATGCGGACCGAGGCGATGCACATGGTCGCCGAGAAGGGTGTTGCCGCGCACTGGCTCTACAAGAGCAAGGGCGACGCCAAGGGCGCGCAGCAGCTGGGCTCGCGCTGGCTGCAGTCGCTGCTGGACATCCAGGACGAGACCCGCGACGCGACCGAGTTCCTGGAGCACGTCAAGATCGACCTGTTCCCCGACGCGGTCTACGTGTTCACGCCCAAGAGCAAGATCATGGCGCTGCCCAAGGGCGCGACGCCGGTGGACTTCGCCTACGCGATCCACTCGGACGTCGGCGACCACTGCGTCGCCGCCAAGGTCAACGGCGAGCCGGTGCCGCTGCGCACCGAGCTGCGCAGCGGCGACGTGATCGAGATCGTGACCGCTGCGGGCGCTCGTCCCAATCCGGCTTGGCTGAGCTTCGTGCGCACCGGACGTGCGCGCTCCAAGATCCGCCATTTCCTGAAGAACCTGGAGCAGGAGGAATCGCGCGAGCTCGGCCACAAGATGCTGGCCCAGGCGCTGCGCGCCGAGGGCCTGGCGCTGCCCAGCCTGAAGGAAGAGGACGAGGCCGCCGCCGCACTGTGGCAGGACCTGGCGCGCTGGGCCGGCAACCGCCATGTCGATGAACTGCTCGTCGAGATCGGCCTGGGTCGCAAGATCGCCACCATCGTGGCCAAGAAGCTGGCGCGCACCCTGTCGGACCAGGGGCAGCGCCCGGACGCGGTGCTGCTGACGATGGGCCGCTTCGCCACCGACGACGCGCCGGCCCAGGGCCAGGTGCTGCTGGACGGCAGCGAAGGCGCGTCGGTGCGGCTGGCCACCTGCTGCCGGCCGATCCCCGGCGACGACATCAAGGGCTACCTGGGCCGCGGCGAGGGCCTGGTGGTGCACACCGCGGAATGCTCGGTGGGCCGGCGGCTGTTCCAACGCGACAGCGAGCACTGGATCGCGGTCGGCTGGGCCGAGGAACTGACGCGCAGCTTCGAGGCCGAGGTCGGCGTGCTGATGCGCAACGGCAAGGGCGTGCTCGCGCAGATCGCGACGGCGGTGAGCAGCGCCGAGGCCGACATCACCCACATCGCCATGAGCGACGACTCGCAGCAGCGGGAGACGGCGGAAATGACGCTGCTGCTCGCGGTGCGCGACCGGCTGCATCTGGCCGACACCCTGCGCACGCTCAAGCGCTCGAGCGCGGTGATGCGGGTCTGGCGCGTCAAGCCCTGATCAAGCGCGGAGCAAGCGCCGCATGCGGGCCTCGAGGCCCGCGCGCCGCTGCCGGCCCGCGGCCTCGAACTCAGGCGCCGGGCTTGGGATAACGGACTTCGACGACCTCGATCGTCTCGACGCCGACCGGCGTGACCAGCTGCAGCTCGTCGCCCTCGCGCGCCTTGAGCAGCGTGCGCGCGATCGGCGACACCCAGCTCACCTCGCCCGCAAGGCTGTCCGCCTCGTCGATGCCCATGATGGTGATGGTGCGCTCTTCCCCCTTGGCATTGGCATAGGTCACCGTCGCGCCGAAGAAGACCTGGTCGCTGCCGTGATGCGCGCTGGGATCGACGACCTCCGCGATGTCCAGCCGCTTGGTCAGGAAGCGCAACCGGCGG
The DNA here is from genome assembly GCF_052044995.1 of Roseateles sp. 22389. Lineage (NCBI taxonomy): Bacteria > Pseudomonadati > Pseudomonadota > Betaproteobacteria > Burkholderiales > Sphaerotilaceae > Roseateles > Roseateles sp. 22389. Next base: position 19,486 of record NZ_JBQEOF010000028.1, on the reverse strand, counting down.
TCGATCTCGCGCAAGCGCTTCTTGCCGTAGAGGTAGTCCCCGTTCTCGGAACGATCGCCGTTCTTCGCGGCCCAGGAGACGGTCTCGACGATCTTGGGCCGCTCGACATCGAGCAGTTGCATGAACTCCGCCCGCAAGCGCGCGTAGCCCGCCGGCGTCATGTAGTTGCGGGAGCCCTTGGGCAGCGCCGGCAGCGAGGGGCCGTCGTCCTCGTCGTCGCCCGGGGCGGCGTCGTTTTCCTTGGTGAATGCCTTGCTCATGGGGCTGGATTGTGTCGCCCTTCCACGGCCGCCGCGCGAGGGACGACGGAGCCCCGCGCGCGAACGCGGTATGGTGTCGCGACCCCCATCCCCCCGGAGGCACCGAGGCATGAGCGACACGACGGAAACCGGCAGCGGCGGCCCCTTGGCCGGAGTGAGGATCGTCGAGTTCGCCGGCATCGGGCCGGCGCCTTTCGCGGGGCTGGTGCTGGCGGACTTCGGCGCGACCGTCACCGTGGTGGAGCGGCCCGGCGGCGAGCAGCGTCTTGGCGGCGGCGCCGCGCTGAATCGCGGCAAGCAGGTGGTGCAGGCCGACCTGAAGTCAGCGCTGGGCCTGGCGCGGGTACGGGAGCTGATCGCGCAGGCCGATGCGCTGGTCGAGGGCTTCCGGCCCGGCGTGATGGAGCGGCTGGGGCTGGGTCCCGACACGCTGCTGGCGGCGCATCCGAGGCTGGTCTACGCGCGGCTGACCGGCTGGGGCCAGACCGGCCCGCTCGCGCGCACCGCTGGCCATGACATCAACTACGTAGCGCTCAGCGGGCTGATGCCTTTCGCGGGTCGGCCGGGGCAGGCGCCTGCGCTCCCGGCCACCTTGCTGGGCGACGTCGGCGGCGGTGCGTTGACGATGCTGTTCGGGCTGATGTGCGCACTCTGGGAGTCGCGTCGCTCCGGTCGGGGCCAGGTCGTGGACGCCGCGATCGTCGACGGCGTCGGCTACATGGGGACGCTGATCCAGGCGCTGCGCGCGGGCGGCCGATGGGACGAGGACCCGGAACGCAACTTCTTCCTGCACCGCTCGCATTTCTACGACAGCTTCGAATGCGCCGATGGGCGCTGGTTGTCGCTGGGCGCCATCGAGGCACCCTTCCACCGCGAACTGATGGAGCGCCTGGGCCTGACGCCGGTCCCGGCGCAGGACGATCCGAGCCAGTGGCCGGCGCTGCGCGAGCGGGTGGCGGCGCTGATCCGCGAACAGCCGCTGGCGCATTGGGCGGCGGTGTTCGAGGACAGCGATGCCTGCGTCGCGCCCGTGCTGACGCCGTCCGAGGCGCCCCTGCACCCGCAGCATCAGGCGCGGCGCAACTTCTTCATGCAGGATGGGCTGGCGTGGCCGATGCCGGCACCGAAACTCTCTCGCACGCCGGCGATGCCCGGTCCCGCAGCGGTAGCGACGAATATGCCGCCGGGTTTATCTGACTCGGACGATATTCGCACCGGATAACCGTCCAAGAGTATCCCCGCCGGGTTTCTGGAAAAGTCCTGGCAAAGAAAAAGGCCAGTGTTTTTCAACACTGGCCTTTCGATTTGGCGCGGCTGGCAGGATTCGAACCCACGACCCCTTGGTTCGTAGCCAAGTACTCTATCCAACTGAGCTACAGCCGCTGAAAGACTGCGACTATAGCATGCATTTTTGGAGGTCCGCAAGAATCTCCCCGAAAAATCCTTGGGGCGACCGGTCGCGGTGCCTCAACCCAGACGCGCCGCCGCCTCGAAGCAGCGGGCGCGACGCTCGCCGTCGTCGTCCTGGTCGGCCATCTCCGCCAGGCGCAGCCAGCTGCGGCGGCGCGCGGCGACGGACAGTTCCCGGTCCTCCGCCGCCTGCTCCAGCATCAGGCGCGCCTTGCCCCACAGCTGGCGCTCCGCCAGCGCGTGGCCCAGGGCCAGCGCCATCGTGCCGTCGCGCGGGAAACGCTGCACCGCGCCCTCCAGGCGCTGCAGCCATTCGGGGCCCAGCCCCGGCGTGCACAGCACCAGCGCCTCGGCCAGGGCCTGGCGCTCATCGGCGCCCTGCTCCGTGATCGCTTCCCAGAACGGACGCAGCCAGCCACGGCCATCCTCGGGCGCGCCCAGGGCCGCCGCGCAGTTCGCCGCACGCGCGGCGACGAACACATCGCGCCGGTCCGATGCATCCAGCTGCTGCCAGACGGCGCGCAGCTGATCGATGTCGCGTGCGGTCTCCAGCGCCTCGCAGGCCAGCGAGCGCAACAGCCCCTGGGCCGCCGACTTCGAGAAGCCCTGGTGCTTGGCCAGCAGGCGCGCGGTGCGCAGCGCCTCCAGCGGCTGATGCGCCAGCCGGCTGCCCTGCAGCTTCAGCCGCAGCGCCTGGGTGCGGCGCGCCACGCCGGGAGTCAGTTCGCCCAGCAGGCCGAGCGCGCGCGGCGCGTCCCGGTCGTCGAGCGCCCATTCGGCCGCCAGCAGCCGGGCGCCCTCTTCCTGCACCCGCGCGCCGGCCGAGGTCGCCGCCACCTGCAGCGCCTGGCGCAGGTGCTCGTCGCGATTGCGCCGATCCTGCAGCTTGTGCGCGCTCTGCGCGGCCACCAGGTGCGCCAGCGCCATGAACGCACCGTCCTGCGCCAGGTCCGGCGTCTGCGACTGGATGTTGAGCGCGCGTTGCGCCGCCTTCTGGGCGCGGCTGTAGCGCGCGCCGAAGTACTCGGCCCAGGCCTCGCGCAGCGCGACCTGCGCGCTGCGCTCCCGCTGGGCCATGCGCCAGAGCCGCGCGCGCTTGGGCAGCGTCAGCAACGCATCCAGCGTCTGCATCAGCGTCATCAGCGCGAAGCAGCCCGCCACCAGCAGCAGCAGGAACAGGTTGAGCGACAGGTCCATCCGCCAGCCGCGCCAGTAGAAACTGGCCAGGCCGTCGTTGTTGCCCAGCGTCAGCGCCGCGACCACGGCCGCGACGAACAGCAGCACAAGCCAGATCACCATCCGCATGGCGATCTCCTCAGCGGGCCACCGCGCTCAGCGCGGCAAGCGTGTCGTCGGGCCGCGGCACGCTGACCTGGCGGGACTGCCCCTGCACCTGGCGCAGCAGCTCCACCGTCTGGGACAGCTTGCGCGAACGCGCGTCGAAGTAGCGGTCCAGCATCGCCTGCGCCTCGCGCAGGTCGACCTGCGCGGTGTCGAACTGGCGGCTCAGCAGCGCCAGGCGGGCGTTGAGCAATCTGAGCTTGAGGTTCTCGCGCAGGAAGAAGGCCTGCTCCGGCGCGATCAGGGCCGCCTCCGGATGATCGATGCGCGTCACGCGCAGCAGCCCGCGGGCCTCGCGCCAGACTTCGCCCGACAAGTGGGTCCAGCGCTCGCCGGCCTGGTCCCACAGGCGCGACCACCAGCCCGGCTCGCCGTCGGCGGCGGCGAGCGACGCCGAGGACGCCGGCCGGCGCGCCGCGACCGGCTTCACCGCCGCCGCGCTGGCCGACGCCTGCGGCGGCGTCGCGCCTTCACGGCCGGGCTGGGCCACGGCCAGCAGCGGCAGGTCGTCGACCTGGCGCACCACCTCGTCGAGCTTGATCGTCAGCGTCGAGACGTCGACGACGCTGACCGCCTTGATCCGTTCCAGGTCCCGCGTGACGGCGCGGCGCACGCCCTCCAGGCGCGGCTGCTTGTAGCGCGCCAGCCGCTCGTCGGCCTGGCGCAGCGCGGCCACCAGCGGCTCGGCGCTGCCGGTGATCGTGCCCTGCTGCATCGCGACCCGCAGCGAGGCCTCGATGTCGCCGACGACGTTCTCGTCGCGCGACTGGTTCATCGACTGCATCAGCCCCTCGAGCTGCTCGCGCTGCACCGCCACCTCGGCCAGCCGCGCGTCGAGCAGCGCGACCTTGGCGGCGGTGTCGCGGCTCAGGTCCTGGGCCTGGCGCGCCTGGTCGCGGGCGATGTTGGCCTCGCTCTGGCTGCTGTCCTGGCGCCGGACGAGTTCCTGTTCGACCTGCTTGAGCCGCTGCTGGCTCTGCCAGGCCAGGCCGAGGGCCAGCAGGGCCACGAGGCCGACGCCGGCCACGACGGCCTGGGTCAGCGTGGCGCCGGATTGCCGGACGGGCTTGTGGGGCGACGAAACGTCGGCCGCTGGGGTGTTGGTCTCGCTCACGTCGGCGATTCTAGGGTGGACCCTGACAGCATCCGGAACCCGGCCGCGACGGCCGCCGCGTCGGGTCGCACCAAAACCACATGCCCCACGCCGAGGGCCCGCGCGCGCGCGGCGATCCGCTCATGGGTCGCGAGCGCCCGCACCCGTCCCCAGTCGGCGGGCATGGGCAGGGGGTCGGACGGGGGGGCGGCGGGCTCGCGCGTCCCCTGTTCGAGGGAATCCAGGTGGCCGATGGCCTCCGAGCTGCTGAAGAGCCAGACATGGCGGTCCGGCGCCTCGATCGCCTCGCGCAGCAGGCGGCGCCCCGGCGCATCGAGGACGGGACAGGCGCGGCGGTAGACACTCACGGCCGACACCGCCGCGCCGGCTTCGCGGAGGCGGTCGCCGAGCCATTCCCGCCCGCCATCGCCGCGCACCAGCAGCGCCCGGCGGCCGGTCCAGTCCGCGCCGGCGACGCGGCACAGCTCCGGCCAGAGATGTTCCGAATCCAGGCTGTCCGCCTCGGCCGGCGGCTGGACGATGCGGGCCTCGGGCACGCCGCGCTCGACCAGCGCGCGCGCGCTGCCGGGGCCCACCGTGGCGGCCCAGGTGCGGTCGGGCCATGCGTCCTGGCCGCCGTCCGCGCGGCGTCGATCGAAAAAATGCTCGACGGCATTGGGGCTGACGAACATCGCCAGGTCCGTCGCCGGCAGCGCCGACCACGCCTGCGCCAGGCCGGCAGGATCGGCGGCGGGGGCGATGTCGATCAGCGGCAGCGAGGCGGTGGGCACATCCAGCGCCGCCATCCGCCGGACCCAGTCGTCGGCCTGGGCCCGGGGACGGGTCAACAGCAGTCGGACCGGGGCGACCTCGCCCGGCATCAGGCGTCCTTCAGGTACTCGGCGGCGCCCCGCTCGCGCAGCGCGTTCGCGGCGGCGACGCCCAAGCCCTCGGCCTGGCCCAGGTCGGACACGGTCGCGGCCGTCTCCGCCCGCAGCAGGGCCCGCTCCGGCTGGGTCGGGTGCCCCAGGGCGGCGGACAGCGTCAGCCGGCCGTCAGCCGCCCAGACCGCGTGCGCGGCCAGCGGCATCGAGCAACTGCCGCCGAGCTCGCGCGACACCGCGCGTTCGGCGGCCGCGGCCAGCCAGGTGGGCGCGTGCGCCAGGGCGGCCAGGTGCTCGGCCAGCGGCGCCTGCCCGGCGCGGATCTCGATGCCCAGCGCGCCCTGTCCGGCGCACGGAATCATCTCGTCGACGCCGAAGTACTGGCGGATCCGGCCCTCGAGTTGCAGGCGCTTGAGGCCGGCGGCGGCCAGGACGATCGCATCGTACTGGCCCTCGTCGAGCTTGCGCAGCCGCGTGTCGAGGTTGCCGCGCACCGGCTCGATGCGCAGGTCCGGCCGCATGTTCTTGAGCTGCGTCACGCGGCGCAGGCTGGAGGTGCCGACGCAGGCGCCCTGCGGCAGCGCGGCGAGGCTGTCGTACTTCGAGGACACCAGCGCGTCGCGCGGATCCTCGCGCTCCAGCACCGCGGCGAGCACGAAGCCCGCCGGCAGCTCCATCGGCACGTCCTTGAGCGAGTGCACCGCGAGCTGGGCGCGACCGTCCTCCAGCGCCGTTTCCAGCTCCTTGACGAACAGGCCCTTGCCGCCGACCTTGGACAGCGTGCGATCCAGGATCTGGTCGCCTCGGGTGGTCATGCCCAGCAGCCGCACCGCCAGCCCCCGTGCGCGCAGCAGGGCCTGCACATGTTCGGCCTGCCACAACGCCAGCCGGCTCTCGCGCGTGGCGATCACGAATTCTTGGTTCATGGGGCGGGATGCTAGCCGAGCAGGCACGGCCTTCCTCCCCGCCCCCGGGGACCACCGCTTGCCGCGAAGCGTCGCTTGCGCGATCCCGGAGCGAGTCGCGGCGTCCGCGCCACGCCGCCGTGCGGGCCGCGCACGGAGAAACTGCTAAAGTGAACCGGAGGTAACTCCGTTACATCACCAGTCTCCGCTCACCCCTCCGGTCTCTGACGAACTCCTGACGCCACCATGCCCGCCAGTACCGCTTCCCGCCCCGCCCGCCCGGCCGCCCGTGCCGCCGCCAAGCCGGCCTCGACCCCGCGGGCCAAGGCCGCCGCCACGCCCGCCTCGAAGAAGGCCGAGAAGGCCGGCAACGCCAAGGCCACCACGCGCTCGATCCAGATCGTCAAGGACAAGAACCAGCCGCTGATGGACGACATCCGCCTGCTGGGCCGCATCCTGGGCGAGGTGATCCGGGAGCAGGAGGGCCGCGAGGCCTACGAACTGGTGGAGCGCGTGCGGCAGCTGTCGGTGGCGTTCCGCCTGAAGCGGGATGCGCAGGCCGGCAAGCAGATGGACAAGCTGCTCAAGAGCCTCTCGGGCGAGCAGACGGTCAGCGTGATACGCGCCTTCAGCTACTTCTCCCACCTGGCCAACATCGCCGAGGACCGCCACCACGTGCGCCGCCGCGAGGTGCACGACCGCGACGGCTCGCTGCAGCCCGGCTCGCTCGCCTATGCGCTGGAGCGGCTCTTCGACGCCGGCGTGCGGCCGGCCGAGGTCGCGCGCACGCTGGAGAACGGCTTCGTGTCGCCGGTGCTGACGGCCCATCCGACCGAGGTGCAGCGCAAGAGCATCCTGGACGCGGAGCGGGCGATCGCCGAGCTGGTCGGCGCCCGCGACCGGTTGCACACCGAGCGCGAGAAGGCCGCCAACGAGCACCTGATCCGCGCCCGCGTCACGCAGCTGTGGCAGACGCGCATGCTGCGCTACTCGAAGCTGACCGTCGCCGACGAGATCGAGAACGCGCTGAGCTACTACCACGCGACCTTCCTGCGCGAGATCCCCAAGCTCTACACCGAGCTCGAGGAGGCGCTGCCCGGCGAGGAGGTGGCGCCCTTCCTGCGCATGGGCCAGTGGATCGGCGGCGACCGCGACGGCAATCCCAACGTCACCGCCGAGACGATGCGGCTGGCGCTGCGCCGCCAGAGCGAGCTGGCGCTGCGCCACTACCTGACCGAGCTGCACGAGCTGGGCGCGGAACTGTCGATCTCGCTGCGGCTGGCAGGCGTCACGCCGGCGATGCAGGCGCTGGCCGAGCGCAGCCCCGACCAGAACGAGCACCGCATGGACGAGCCCTACCGGCGCGCGCTGACCGGCATGTATGCGCGGCTGGCCGCGACGCTGCAGGCCTTGACCGGCACCGAGGCGCTGCGCCACGCGGTCGCGCCGCAGGACCCGTACCTGACGCCCGAGGACCTGCTGGCGGACCTGCGCGTGATCCAGTCCTCGCTGGAAAGCCACCATGCCCATGCGCTGATCGCGCCGCGGCTCAAGCCGCTGATGCGCGCGGTGCAGGTCTTCGGCTTCCACCTGGCCACCCTGGACCTGCGCCAGAGCAGCGACCAGCATGAGCTCACCGTCGTCGAGCTGCTCAAGACCGCGCGCGTCTGCGAGAACTATTCGGCGCTGGGCGAGATGGAGCGCCGCGCGCTGCTGGTGGACCTGCTCAACCAGACGCGCCCGCTGCGCGTGCTGGGCGCCGACTACAGCGAGCGCACCCTGGGCGAGCTGGCGATCTTCGAGACCGCGCGCGAGTCGCTCAAGCGCTTCGGCCGCGAGGCGCTGCGCCACTACATCATTTCGCACACCGAGGACGTCAGCGACCTGCTCGAGGTGCAGCTGCTGCTCAAGGAAGTCGGGCTGCTGCGCGGCACGCTCGATGGCGAGGCGGTCAGCGACCTGATCGTCGTGCCGCTGTTCGAGACCATCGCCGACCTGCGCAACGCGCCCGGCATCATGCGCGGCTTCTACGAGCTGCCCGGCATGGCGGCGCTGGTGCGCCGCTCCGGCGGCGAGCAGGACATCATGCTGGGCTACTCCGACTCCAACAAGGATGGCGGCGTGTTCACCAGCAGCTGGGAGCTCTACCGCGCGGAGATCGCGCTGGTGCAGCTGTTCGACGAGTTGCGCGCCCAGGGGCCGCTGACGCTGCGCCTGTTCCATGGTCGCGGCGGCACGGTCGGCCGCGGCGGCGGCCCGAGCTACCAGGCCATCCTGGCCCAGCCGCCCGGCACGGTGAACGGCCAGATCCGCCTGACCGAGCAGGGCGAGGTCATCAACTCCAAGTACGCCAATCCGGAGATCGGCCGGCGCAACCTGGAGACGCTGGTCGCCGCGACGCTGGAGGCCACGCTGCTGCATCCGACCAAGCCGGCGCCCAAGGCCTTCATGGACGCGGCGCAGGCGCTGTCCGACAGCAGCTTCGCGGCCTATCGCGGCCTGGTCTACGACACGCCGGGCTTTGCCGACTTCTTCTTCGCGACGACCCCGATCCGCGAGATCGCCGAGCTCAACATCGGCTCGCGGCCGGCGTCGCGCAAGGCGACCCGCGCGATCGAGGACCTGCGCGCCATTCCCTGGGGCTTCAGCTGGGGCCAGTCGCGCATCACGCTGCCGGGCTGGTGCGGCTTCGGCTCGGGCATCCAGGAGTTCCTGGGCAAGGACAAGGCGGGCCGCGACGAGAAGCTCGCGCTGCTCAAGCGCATGTACAAGCAGTGGCCCTTCTTCCGCACCCTGCTGTCCAACCTGGACATGGTGCTGGCCAAGGCCGACCTGGACATCGCCCGCCGCTACCTGGAGCTGGTGGAGGACAAGCGCCTGGGCAAGAAGATCTTCGGCGCGATCGAGGCCGAGTTCGCCCGCACCGAGGCGGCGCTGGCGCTGATCACCGGCGAGAACGACCGGCTCGCGGCCAACCCGGCGCTGGCGCGCTCCATCGAGCACCGCTTCCCCTACATCGATCCGCTGAACCACCTGCAGGTCGAGCTGATGCGCCGCTACCGCGCCATCCCGGCCGAGAAGCGCGCCGAGGACCCGCGGCTGGAACGCGTGCAGCGCGGCATCCACCTGTCGATCAACGGCATCGCGGCGGGGCTGCGCAACACCGGCTGAGGATCGCCTCAGCGCTGGCCNCGCCTCCCGCACCGCGGCGACCTGGCGGCGCGACACGGCCAGCCATTCGTTGACGTGGGCGATGCGGACCGCCCAGCCGAGTTCGCCGCCGTTGTCGCCGTCGCCATCCGCCGGCCCGTCGGTGGGCACGTGGCGCTCGAGCTCGCGCACCGCCGCCTTCGCGACCAGCGCATTGCGGTGCACGCGCAGGAAGCGGTCGCCCAGGCGCTGCTCCAGCTCGCTCAGGGATCCGTCCATCACATGGCTCTGCGTGGCGGTGCGCAGCGTCAGGTACTTGAGCTCGGCCTTGAAGTAGAGGACCTCGGCCAGCGGCACCCGCAGCAGGCGGCCGCGTTCGGTGATGTTGATGACGGGCGCCTCGGCGGCCGGCGTCGCGCCCGGGCCGTGCGGCGCGCCCGCCTCGCGCGCCTTCGCGGCCGCGCGTTCGTCCAGGCGCTGCGCCGCCCGCGCGAGGCTGGCCTGCAGCCGCTCGCGCCGCACCGGCTTGGTCAGGTAGTCCAGCGCCTCCAGCTCGAAGGCCTGCAGCGCGTGCTGCGCATGGGCCGTCACGAACACGATCGCCGGCGCGAAGGGCCGGCCGCGCAGCGTCTGCGCCAGGCCCAGGCCGTCCAGGCCCGGCATCTGCACGTCGAGCAGGATCAGGTCGCAGGCATGGTCCTTGAGCCAGGCCAGCGCCTGCTCGCCGCTGCCGGCTTCGGCGGCGACCTCGGCGCGCGGCTCCTCGTTGGCCTCGACCAGGCCCCGCAGCCGCAGCCGCGCCAGCGGCTCGTCATCGACGATCAAGACCCTCAGCGGCGGATGCGTCAGCATGTCTTCCTTCCCTGTCCTCGTTCCCGTTCCGGTTCAGCGCCGGTCGTGTGAGCGCGTCATCGCGTCGTCGCTGCGCCCGTCATCGCGGCATCACGATGCGCACGACGAAGCGGCCCTCGCCCGGCCCGGCCTCCAGCCGTGCCGCCACGTCGTGCATCAGGCGCAGCCGCTGCCGCACGTTGCGCAGCGCCAGGCCATGCCCCTGGGCGCGCGACGGCAACCCGACCGTGTTGACGACGCGGATCTCGACCTCGCTGCCGCGCGCGCGGGTCACGATGTCGACGTCGCCACCCTGGTCGTTGGGCTCGATCCCGTGACGCACCGCGTTCTCCACCAGCGGCTGCAGCAGCAGCGGCGGCACGCGCGCGTCGGCCGCATGCGGATCGAGCTGCCAGTGCACGCGCAGGCGGTCGCCGAAACGCAGTTGCTCGATCGCGAGGTAGCGCCGCGCCAGCTCGACCTCCTGGTCCAGGCGCACGCCCTCGGCCGTCGGGCCGGCGTCCGCCAGCGCGACGCGGAACAGCTCGGCCAGGTCCTCCAGCACCTCCTCGGCGCGGTTGGGATCGACGCGCACCAGCGCGATCGCCGTGTTCAGCGTGTTGAAGAGGAAGTGCGGCCGGATCCGCGATTGCAGCTCGACCAGCCGGGCCAGCGCGTCGGCCGGCGCCTGGGCGCGCTCGCGCAGCTTCAGCCAGCCCAGCAGCACGCCGGCCGCGAGCCCGCCGGTGAGCGCCGCGGCCACGCGCGGCAAGGCGCCCAGATGCCCCAGTTCCACCGCCTCCAGCAGCAGCGCGCCGCCGTGGGCGCAGGCGGCCCCCAGCGCGATCGGCAGCGTCCATTGCGCCCACTCCGGCAGCCGCGCCAGCAGCCGCTTGGCGGCGCACACGATCAGCAGCCAGGCCAGCACCGCGCTCAAGGCGGCGACGGACGCGCCGCCCATGGCCCAGGCCCATTGCGCCAGCGTCTCCGACATCAGCGCCAGTCCGAGCGACAGCACCAGCTGCACGCCCAGCACCGCGCGCAGCACCAGGCCGACATGGCAGACGTCGAAGCGGCGCTGGGCATCGATCAGCCGCGGCGCCTCGGCCGTGCGCGCGTCCAGGCGGGTCTCCTCCCAGGCGGGCTGCGAGGGCAGTGGCTGGGTGCTCATCGGCTGGGTGCTCGCCGGCTGCGTCGAGGCGTCGCGTGCGTTGCGCGCGTTTTGCGACGGGTCGGCCGGGCGTCGCGGCGCGTCGCCCGACGTCCGTCCGCTGCTTGCCTTGCTGGCCATCGGCTCCTCCCGTCCCCGCACTGTCCTTGCCCTCTGCCTGCGCCCGGGCGCCGGGATGGCGCCCCGGGTCCTTGGAGCGCCTGGATGGCGTCCCTGCCCGCCCATGGGCGACCGGATGGCGCCCCCTTTAGAATCGGCGGCTCATTCTCTCCCAGGCGTCCGGCCGCGACCAATGCGGGCCCGCCCGGGGCGCCGCGAAGTCGTAACGCCTTGCAAGCCGATGTCCTCCTCCCCTGCTGACTCCCTGGCCGACGGCCAACCCGCCGACAACCAGCTCGCCAACAAGTCGCAAGCCTGGTCCGCCCTCTTCTCCGAGCCGATGAGCGAGCTGGTCAAGCGCTACACCGCCAGCGTCGACTTCGACAAGCGCCTGTGGGCCGCGGACATCCAGGGCTCGCTCGCCCACGCCGACATGCTGGCCGCGCAGGGCATCATCGGCGCCGACGATCTGGCCGCGATCCAGAAGGGCATGGCGCAGATCCGCGAGGAGATCGCGTCGGGCCGCTTCGAATGGAAGCTGGACCTGGAGGACGTGCACCTGAACATCGAGGCGCGCCTGACCGAGCTGGTCGGCCTGGCCGGCAAGCGGCTGCACACCGGCCGCAGCCGCAACGACCAGGTCGCCACCGACGTGCGGCTGTGGCTGCGCGGCGAGATCGACACGCTGGTGGGCCTGCTGGGCGAGCTGCAGCGGGTGCTGGTCGAGCAGGCCGAGCGCCATGCCGACGTGATCCTGCCCGGCTTCACCCACCTGCAGGTGGCGCAGCCGGTGGCCTTCGGGCATCACCTGCTGGCCTACGTCGAGATGTTCGCGCGCGACGCGGAGCGCCTCGTCGACGCGCGCAAGCGCGTGAACCGCCTGCCGCTGGGCGCCGCCGCGCTGGCCGGCACCAGCTACCCGCTGGACCGCGAGCGCGTCGCGCGCACGCTGGGCATGGAAGGCGTCGCGCAGAACAGCCTGGACGCCGTCAGCGACCGCGACTTCGCGATCGAATTCAGCGCCGCCGCGGCGCTGATCATGGTGCACATCTCGCGCCTGTCGGAGGAGCTGATCCTGTGGATGAGCCAGGCCTTCGGCTTCATCGCGCTGCCGGACCGCTTCTGCACCGGGTCGAGCATCATGCCGCAGAAGAAGAACCCGGACGTGCCCGAACTGGCACGCGGCAAGAGCGGCCGCGTGGTGGGCCACCTGATGGGCCTGATCACGCTGATGAAGGGCCAGCCGCTGGCCTACAACAAGGACAACCAGGAAGACAAGGAGCCGCTGTTCGACACCGTCGACACGCTCAACGACACGCTGCGCATCTTCGCGGAGATGATGGCCGGCCTGACGGTCAAGCCCGAGGCGATGGAACGCGCGGCCCTCAAGGGCTACGCGACGGCGACCGACCTGGCGGACTACCTGGTCAAGAAGGGCCTGGCCTTCCGCGACGCCCACGAGGTCGTCGCCCATGCGGTGAAGACCGCGCAGGCGCAGGGCATCGACCTGTCGGCGCTGCCGCTGGACGCGCTGCGCCAGTTCGACGCCCGCATCGGCGAGGACGTCTACGAGGTGCTGTCGCTGCAGGGCTCGCTGAACGCGCGCAACATCCTGGGCGGCACCGCGCCGGCGCAGGTGCGCGCGCAGGTCGCGCGCCATCGCGAGCGCCTGGGCGCGGCCGTCGCCGCGAAGGGCTGACCGATGAGCACGCTGGCCTGGACCGACGAGCTGGTGCTCAATCAGCCGGAGCTCGACCACACGCACGAGGAATTCGTCGCGCTGCTGAACCACTATGGCGACGCGCTCGATGGCGGCGAAGACGCGCTGCCCGCGTTCAAGGCGCTGCTGGCGCACACCGAGGAGCACTTCGCGATGGAGGAGCGCTGGATGGCGGCCACCGGCTTCGAGCCGGAGAACTGCCACAGCAGCCAGCATGCGATGGTACTGAACGTGATGCGCGAGGTGGTGCGCTATGCCGAGGACCTCGGCGACCGCGAGCCGCTGGGCATCGTGCGCACCGAGCTCTCGCAGTGGTTCCCCGGTCATGCGGAGATGATGGACGCGGCGCTGGTCTACACGATGCAGCAGCGCGGCTTCGATCCGAAGACCGGCGAATGCCGCGATCCGATCCGCCCCGCGGCCGAAGCGACGGACGCGGTCTCAGCTTGCGGCTCGACGTCCTGCGGCCACTGAACCGCCCTTGCTGAAGGGCGGCTCCGGCCCTGCTGACAGCGCCTGTCAGCCGGCGCCGCCACAATCCGCCGCATGGCCGAGCCGACGCCCGCCCTGCCCGATCGCTTGATCGCCCACCTGGACATGGACGCGTTCTACGCGTCCGTGGAGCTGCTGCGTTATCCGGAGCTCAAGGGACTGCCGGTGGTGGTCGGCGGACGGCGCGCCCACACGCCGCAGGAACGCCCCGACGGCACGCGCGAGTTCTTCAAGCTGGCCGACTACACCGGCCGCGGCGTCGTGACGACCTCGACCTACGCGGCGCGCGCGCTGGGCGTGTTCTCGGCGATGGGACTGATGAAGGCGGCGCTGCGCGCCCCGCAGGCGATCCTGCTGCCGGCCGACTTCGATTCGTATCGCCATTACTCGCGGCTGTTCAAGGCGGCGGTGCGCGAGATCGCGCCGGTCATCGAGGACCGCGGCATCGACGAGATCTACATCGACCTGACCGACGTGCCGGGCGCGCGCGAGCCGGTCGGCCACGATCCCCTGGGCGGCGTGCGGGCGGTGGCGCGGGAGATCAAGAACTCGGTGCAGAGCGCCACCGGGCTGACCTGCTCGATTGGCGTGACGCCCAACAAGCTGCTGTCCAAGATCGCGTCGGAGCTGGACAAGCCCGACGGGCTGACGCTGGTGACGATGGCCGATCTGCCGACGCGGATCTGGCCGCTGCCGGCGCGACGGATCAACGGCATCGGCCCCAAGGCCGGCGAGAAGCTCGAGGCGCTGGGCCTGCACACGATCGGGGAACTCGCGGCCGCGCCGCTGGAGCTGCTGCAACAGCATTTCGGCCCCGGCTACAGCGCCTGGCTGCACCAGGCGGCCTGGGGCCTGGACGACCGGCCGGTGGTCACGCACAGCGAGCCGGTCTCCATCAGCCGCGAGACCACCTTCGAGCGCGACCTGCACGCGCGTCGCGACCGGCCGGAGCTGTCGCGCATCTTCACGGCGCTGTGCGAGCAACTGGCCTCGGACCTGCAGCGCAAGGGCTACCTGGGCCGCACCATCGGCATCAAGCTGCGCTTCGAGGGCTTCCGCACGGTGACGCGCGACCTGACGCTGGATCAGCCGGTGCAGGACGCCGCGGCCATCCGGCACGCGGCGGGGCTGTGCCTCAAGCGGGTGGACCTGAGCCAGCGGCTGCGCCTGCTGGGCGTGCGCGTGGGCAAGCTGAGCCGCCCCGGGGAGATCGAGCCGGCCCGGCGCGGTCGCACCGGCGCCGCCAGCAAGCCGGAGGATCCCCGGCCGCGGCCGGAGAACCTCAACCTCTTCGGCTGATCAGGCGGTGGGCAGGCGCCAGAGCCAGAGCCCGACCGCGAGGCAGCACACCGCCGGCAGCCAGGGCAGCACCGGCATCACCGCCCAGGAGATCGCGGAGCTCAGGGCCATCATTCCCCAGGCCAGTTGCTTGGCCCGCAGCGGCACGGCGCGACGCGCGCGCCACTGGACGACCATCGGCCCGAAGCGCGGATGAGCGAGCAGCCAGGCCTCGCAGCGCGCCGAGCCTCGCGCGAAGCAGAACGCGGCCAGCAACACGAAAGGCGTGGTGGGCAGCAACGGCAGGAAGATGCCGATCACGCCGAGCAGCAGGCTCAGCGCGCCGCCGATCAACCAGGGCAGGCGGCGCCACAGTGCGGCTTGCTCGAGCGCGCTGGTCGTCGCGTCATCGGCGACGACAGCATCCACGGCTTCAGGAGCCTCGGTCGGGCGCTCGGGATCGACGGCTTGGGACATCGCGCGACTGTAGCGGCGACGCGCGGCGGCCGGTGCGGCGGCCGCTCAAGTCCGCTGGCGAGGCGGGACCTCCGGCGGCTACAGTCGCCGCCATGAGCGATGCCCCCAGCGACTCCCCGCGCCTGCCCTCACTCGACGGCCTGCTGGCCTTCGAGGCCGCCGCGCGCCTGGGCAGCCTGGAACGCGCCGCCGAGACGCTGCACGTCAGCGCCAGCGCCGTCGGCAAGCGCATCGCGACGCTGGAGGAGCGCCTAGGCCTGCCCTTGATGACGCGCCAGCCGCTGCGCCTGACGGCGGCGGGCAAGGAATACCTCGCGCAGGTGCGCACCGCGCTCGCGCTGCTGGCGGCCGTGCCGCTGCACCAGCGCGAGCGGCCACGCGTCACGCGCCTGAGCGTCAGCAGCCCGCCGACCTTCGCGCGGCAGGTGCTGGTGCCGGCGCTGCCCGGCTTCGCGGCCGCGCATCCCGATGTCGAGCTCGAGCTGCTGCTGTCGACGCCCTACCTGGATCAACCCGCGCCGCCCGCGGAGGTCGAGATCTTCGCCGGCACGGTGCCCGCCGGCGGCGAGGTCCTGCTGGACGACATCGTCACGCCGATGGCGGCGCCGGCGCTGCTCGCGCGGCTCGGCACGATCGAGACGCCGGCGGACCTGGCCTCTGCCCCGCTGCTGCGCACGCCGCTGCAGCCGTGGCAGCCCTGGCTGCGCGCCGCGGGGCTCGATTGGCCGGAGCCCGCGCAGGGCACGCGCTTCGTGGACCTGGGATTGACGCTGGAAGCGGCCGCCTGCGGCCAGGGCGTCGTGCTGGGCCGGCCGAGCCTGGCCGCCACCGCGCTGCGCAGCGGCGCGCTCAAGCGGCTGTTCGACCTGGCCGTGCCGGCCGCCATGCCCTATGGCCTGGTGCGCCATGGCGACGGCGAGGCGGCCCGTGTGTTCTCGCGCTGGCTGGTCCGGCATTGCGAGGCGCTGAGCGCCGACGCGCACCCGGCCTGACGCTCACGCCCAGGAAATCCCTGACCGATCCGGAACGATCTTCCGGCGCGCGCGTCCAAACTTTCCGGCCGGGCCAGCGGTGGCTCGCCTAGCATCCGGCGCATGAGCGTCATCACCTGCATCGAAGACCTGCGCCTGCTCGCGCAGCAGCGCGTCCCGCGGATGTTCTACGACTACGCGGACTCCGGCTCCTGGACCGAGAGCACCTATCGGGCCAACGAGTCGGACTTCCAGTCGATCAAGCTGCGCCAGCGCGTGGCAGTCAACATGGAAGGCCGCAGCACCGCCGCGACGATGATCGGCCGCCCGGTCGCGATGCCGGTGGCGATCGCGCCGACCGGGCTGACCGGCATGCAGCATGCGGACGGCGAGATCCTCGCCGCCCAGGCAGCCGAGGCCTTCGGCGTGCCGTTCACGCTGTCGACGATGAGCATCTGCTCGATCGAGGACGTGGCGGCGAACACGACGGCGCCGTTCTGGTTCCAGCTCTACGTGATGCGCGATCGCGGCTTCATCAACAGCCTCATCGACCGCGCCAAGGCCGCGAAGTGCGAGGCGCTGGTGCTGACGCTGGACCTGCAGATCCTGGGCCAGCGGCACAAGGACCTGAAGAACGGCCTGTCCGCGCCGCCCAAGCTGACGCTGCCCAACCTGATCAACATGGCGACCAAGCCGCGCTGGTGCCTGGGCATGCTGGGCACGCCCAGACGCCAGTTCGGCAACATCGTCGGGCATGTGAAGGGCGTGGGGGACATGGGCTCGCTGTCCGAGTGGACGGCCAAGCAATTCGATCCGCAGCTGAGCTGGGACGACGTGCAGTGGATCCGCGAGCGCTGGGGCGGCAAGCTGATCCTCAAGGGCATCATCGACGAGGAGGACGCGAAGCTCGCCGCCGCCACCGGCGCCGATGCGCTGATCGTCAGCAACCACGGCGGCCGGCAGCTCGATGGCGCGGAGTCCAGCATCCGCGCGCTGCCCCGCATCGTGGACGTGGTCGGCGACCGCATCGAGGTCCACATGGACGGCGGGATCCGCTCGGGGCAGGACGTGCTCAAGGCCTGGGCGCTGGGGGCGCGCGGCACCTACATCGGCCGCGCGTTCCTGTATGGCCTGGGCGCGATGGGCCGGCCCGGCGTGACGAAGGCGCTGGAGATCATCCACCGCGAGCTGGACCTGACGATGGCCTTCTGCGGCCATCGCGAGCTGCGCGGTGTGGATCGGAGCATCCTGCGTTAGAACGGGAACATGCGCCCGGTGCCGTTGTCGTCGTACAGGACGGACGGGTTGGAAGCCGTCGCACTGACCAGCACGACGTCGGGGTTCGTGAAGTCCCCGGTCGCTTCCCAATCGATCAGGATGGCCGCCTTCCCCTGATGGGTGCCGCGCTGGAAACGTTGCTCGCGCTCAAGGAAGAATCGATCCTTGTCCAATCCCAGGGACCTCAGATCGAGGGTGTCTATGGCGTGGAGATCCACGTCGAACACGCCCTTGATGCCCGAGGAAAAGACAAAGGTGTCGAACCCATCGCCGGAGATCATGGCTCCGCCCCCGTTCGGCGCGGTCAACACGTCATTCCCGGACGTTCCCATGACCACCTGCGTGGCCAGGATCTCCCCGCCTTGCACCTGCACGTGCTTCATGCCGCTTGCCGTCGTCCCCGCGGCCAGGTTGCCGGCCTTGTCGCTGAAGACCACGCGGTAGTAGCCATCGCCAAGCCCTGTCAGCGCTGACAACTCGACGCGGCCGCCGGAGGCGGAGACATCGACGCGTCGGCACTCGTCGGGCGAGAGCGCATCGAGCGCAGCCATGGATGAGGTGTCGGCCGCATAGGCAGACACGACATAAGCGAAGCCCTCTTCCGAGGCATCGAACTCGGCCTTCGACCCCGCCGCGGGCATCCTGATCGTCGGCGCCTCGACTTGCGTGTCCTTGTGGACCGTGATCGAGCTGTAGGCGCCCAGGTTTCCGACGCGATCGATCTGCGCGACCGTCACCGTGTTCAGCCCCTCGGCCAGCGCGCTGCCAGCGATGGCCTGGCCCGTGCCCGTCGTCCAGGTGGTGCCGCCGTCGAGGCTGTACTTCCACGTGGCGCCGCCTTCCAGCCGCGAGAGTTTGATGCTCGCATCGCTGGTCCGGCCGTCGCCGGCCACGCCGGTGTCGTTCAGCAGGGAGAGGTCGACCGCGTCGGGCGCTGTCGTGTCGAGCGTGAAGTCGAAGCTCACCGTCGCCGATTCATTGCCGGCCGAGTCGACCTGCTTGACGAGGATGGTCTTGGGGCCGTCCGAAGCGAATCCCGGCAGGTGGAAGAAGCCGGTGTCGGCGTGGGTCTCATAGACGTACCACTGTCCCTCCTTGAACACGTGGATCTTGCTGCCGACTTCCAGCCCGGACAGGCTCAGGTCGGCGCGGCCGGTGAGCGGGTCGCCCGGATTGCCGGCGTCGTAGCGGAGCGCAACCTGAGGCGTGGCCGGGGCGGTCTTGTCGATGGTGAAGGTGAAGGTGGATTCGACGCTCTTGTTGCCGGCGACGTCGGTCTGACGCACGCGGACCGTGTGCGAGGCATTGGCGTAGCCGGGGTCCGCGATGGTGCCTCCGGAACCCACCTGCCAATCGCCACCATCGATGCTGTATTCCCAGCGCGCCCCCTTTTCGAGGCCGCTCACGTTGAGGATGCCGCTGTTGGTGAGGCCGTCGCCGGCGGTGCCGGAATCGGTCGCCAGCGACAGCTTGGGGGCCTCGACGACGGTGTCCTTTTCAACAAGAACGGTCGACGACGCGCTGTTCCCTGCCAGGTCGGTCTGCCGAATGACGAGGATGTTGTGACCTTCGTTCAGCACGCTGCCCGGGATCTTCGGCTCGGTGCCTTCTGTCCAGGTGCGTCCGTTGTCCAGGCTGTACGCCCAGGTCGCGCCGCTTTCGATCTGCCCCACGTTCACCCAGCCAGCGTCGTTGATCGCGCCGCCCGTGCTGGTGGTCACGGTGGGCTCATCGACCTTGAGGTCCTTGCTCACCGTGATCGCGTTGATGGCTTCGTTGCCCGCGGCATCGGCCTGCTTGACGATGACTGTGTTGTCGCCTTCGTTCAGTTCAGCGCCGGAGATCGCGCCACCCGTGCCCGGCTTCCACGTCTGACCGCCATCGGTGGAGAACTCCCACTTGCCGTTGTTCTCGATGCCGGAGACCGTGACCGAGCCGGTGTTGTTGATCGAACCGGTGCCGGTGCTCGTCCCAACGATCGGCTTGTCGATCAGGGTGTCCTTCACCACCGTGATGGTGGCGGTGGCGACGTTTCCTGCGGCGTCCGTCTGCTTGACGGTGACCGTGTTGTCACCCTCCTTCAGTTCTGCGCCCGAGATCGCGCCGCCCGTGCCCGGCTTCCACGT
>NZ_JBQEOF010000027.1:0-79603 GCF_052044995.1 Roseateles sp. 22389 | reverse complement strand
CCCTTGTATCTTTCGTTTTGAGAGTACACACAGGTTTGTTTTGGCAGTTGTCCACAGCCCGTCTGCCCTCTGGGATACCTAGCCCGTGGGAGAGCATTTGGCGTGGACGACTGGCCGTCTGTTGAGCAAGCCCGAACAGTTGCTGGACGGCCGACATGCACTGGCGTGCTCGGACCTCGAATTTGCAAGGATGGGAAATGGCAGGCGCACCTGAACTGATTTTTGTTGGTATCGATGTTTCCAAAGCCACGCTTGAGGTGGCCTTGAATGACAGGGACAAGACGCAGACCTTCAGCAACGATGAGCCCGGTTTGAAGTCGCTGTTGGCGATGCTCACTGAGATGCGCGAGCGCGTGGGAGTCGTTCTGCTGGAAGCCACCGGTGGGCTGGAGCAGCCGGCGGCGGCGATGCTGTGCGCGCATGGTTTGGCCGTCATGGTGATCAATCCGCGCCAGGCGCATGACTTCGCCAAAGCGATGGGCTACCTGGCCAAGACGGACCGCACGGACGCGAAGATGCTGTCGCAGTTTGCGCGCACGCTGCATGCCAGCGACCGGCGCGAGCGACTGCTCTACAAACTGCCCACGGACGCGCAGGAGACACTGCTAGCCATGGTGACGCGGCGCAGTCAGCTCGTGGCCATGCGGGTGGCTGAGCACAACCGATTGGCGAGCATGCACGCGTCGCAGCGCAAGAGCATTCGCACCATTCTGAAGATGCTGGACCACCAAATCGGAAAGATCGATGACGATGCGGGCGGCTTCCTGAAGGAGCACTTCAAGGACAAGCTGGAGTTGCTCAAAGGGCTCAAGGGAGTGGGGCCAGGCACACAAGCGATGCTGATGGCTGCGCTGCCCGAACTCGGCCAACTCAAGCGACGCGAGATCGCCAAACTCGTGGGTGTGGCGCCGTTGAACAACGACAGCGGCACATTCAAGGGTCGGCGCTCCACCTGGGGTGGACGGGCCAATGTCCGTTCGGCGCTGTACATGGCTTCGCTCAGCGCTGTGCGTTATGACCCTGTCCTCAGGAGCTTCTACGAACGACTGGTGCAAGCGGGCAAGCCTAAGAAGGTGGCGCTGACCGCCTGCATGCACAAGCTGCTCACCATCATCAACGCCGTCATCAAGTCCGGCACCGCTTGGCAGCCCTCTTATCCACAGCCCGCGCTAGCCTGATTAGCGCTTGACTTGGAACACAGTTGCTCTCCCGCAAGCGGGAGAGGGAGTCCTACCGAGCGCCGCAAAGGCTGTGCCCTGACAGCTCGCCGCTGGACTTGCTCCCTCTCCCGCTTGCGGGAGGGCGGGGGTGAGGGCCAGCGGCGACGGCAGTCCTCGAATCGGTGGTCACGACACGATGTACGCCGCCGCTCCGGTGGCCAGCAGCCGTCCCTGTTCATCGGTGAAGGCCATGCGCGTGTTGGCGACGCGGCTGCCCAGGCGCATGACCTCGGCCTCGCAGCGGAAGACGGCTCCGATCGCCGGGCGCAGGTAGTCCACACGCAGGTCGATCGTGCCGAGCTTGGCGAAGCGCTGCAGCCGCTGCTGCGGCGCCTCGTCGAGGTGGCGCGCGCCGGTGGCGGCCATCACCGCCAGACCGCCCATCGCGTCCAGCGTCGCGCTGATCACGCCGCCGTGCAGCCGGTTGTGGGCGTAATGGCCCACCAGGTCCGGCCGCATCCGGATGTGGGCCCGGACGATCTCATGCCGGAGCTCGTCGACCTTCAGCCCCAGCACCTGGTTGAAGGTGATCAGCCGCTCGAAGATCTCGCACAGCGCCTCGGTGAACTCCGGCTCGAACGGGCTCTTCACGCCAGTTGGCGCGGCGCCCGGGTCGTCGTGGATCGCGTCGGACGCGGTCCCGGCGGGGCCGGCCTTCGATTCATGCTTCGCATCGGTCATGAGCGCGGACCATAGCGCAAGCCCGCCCGCCGCAGGAGAGCGCTCCCCCTAGCCGCGCCTGACGCCGAGGTGACACGGCGACCCCAGCCCGCATCGGGTCGCTGACGCTTCGGCACAATGCGCGCCATGAGTGACCTGAGCGACTCCACTTCCCCCGCGACGTCCGCCGATGCCGGCACGGCCCGCCCCGATGGCTTCCAGCGCGTGTGCGCCGCCTTGCGCGCCCTGTCCCATGAGCACGAGCCGCGCTGGCTCGACGTCTCGGCCCGCAGCTCGCAGGAAGCGGCCGACGCGCTGGGCGTGGCGCTGGGCCAGATCGCCAAGAGCGTCGTGTTCCGGCGCAAGGCCGACGACGCGGCCGTGCTGGTGATCGCCTCGGGCGACAAGCGCGTCGACGAGCGCAAGCTCGAGGCCCACACCGGCAAGCTCGGCCGCGCCGATGCCGACTACGTGAAGGCGCGCACCGGCTTCTCGATCGGCGGCGTGTCGCCGCTGGGCTTCCAGCCGAGCTACGCCGCCGACGGCGACCCCGCGCCGCCGCTGCTCTTCATCGACCAGGAACTGTTCCGCTTCGATGCCATCTGGGCCGCGGCCGGGCATCCGAATGGCGTGTTCCTGATGTCGCCGCCGCAGCTCGTCGCGCTGACCGGCGCACCGGTGATCGAGGTGGCGCAATGACCGCCCCGACCGCCCCGACCGCCCCGACCGCGCTGCCGGCGGGCGTCGACGCCCCGGTCACCGCCGAGAACGCGCGGCGTACGCCGGAAGGGCGGGTCGCCTCGCCCTGCATCAACATCTGCAAGATGCATGAACCCACCGCGCTGTGCCGCGGCTGCGCGCGCACGATCCCGGAGATCGCCGGCTGGAGCAAGTCCGACGACGCGGACCGGATCCGGCTGCTCAACCTGTTGCCGCAGCGCCGCGCGCTGCTGGCCGCGCACGGCGCGCTCGCGACCGAGCCGCCGCGCGGCTGATTCCGCGCGGGGCCGCGCCCGCGCGCTCCCCGATCCGCGCCCACGCCGCCAGCGACGGGCCCTCGCCCCCCCCCACGACGGCGACCGGCATCGGCGCCAGAAGGAGACCTGACCGTGCACACGATCGACTTCTACTTCGATCCGATCTCCCCGTACGCCGCGCTGGCCTTCGAGCGCCTGCCCGAGGCGCTGGCCGGGCGCAGCGTGGCGGTGCGCTACCTGCCGATCGTGTTCGGCGCGATGCTCAAGTCGCTCGATCACAAGGGCCCGGCCGAGATCCCCGGCAAGCGCGACTGGACCTACCGCCAGGTGCTGTGGCTGGGCCACCGGCTCGGCGTGCCGCTCGATCTGCCGGCGGCGCATCCGTTCAACCCGCTGCCGCTGCTGCGGCTGCTCTGGGCCACCGCGCCGGCCGGACAGACGCCGGGCCGCTACGCCGTCGAGCAGGTGCTGCGCCACGTCTGGCGCGGCGGCCAGGACGCGGCCGACCCGGCGCGCCTGGCGGCGCTGGCGGCGGAGCTCGCGCCCCAGCGCGATCCGGCGTCCGACGAGGTCAAGGCCGCGCTGCGCGAGGCCACCGACGCCGCCCTGGCGCGCGGCGTCTTCGGCGTGCCGACGATGGCCGTCGCCGACAAGCTGTTCTGGGGCCTGGACGCGATGGACATGGTGACCGCGTACCTCGACGACGACGCCTGGTTCGACGGGCCCGCCTGGACAGCCGCGGCGACGCTGCCGGTGGGGGTGCGGCGCAGCTGATTCGAGCTAGCAAGCATGGGTAGGGACATACCCTTTGATGCGGCGCACAGGCTTCGAAATTCCGCATCGAGAAATCGCGACTCCGGGTTACGCCGGAGTTTGTCAGCCTGAGGCAAGGATGCCGTCAGAAACGGGTCAGAGCGCGCTCGGATAGTCCCGCCCCAAGGGCCATCGGTCGATGGTTCTGGGAATCGAGGAGACAACCCCATGGCAACTGCAAGCGCAGTGACCACCAATGCGCCGATGACAGCGGAGGAGAAGAAGGTCATCTTCGCCTCGTCGCTGGGTACGGTGTTCGAGTGGTACGACTTCTACCTGTACGGCTCGCTCGCCGCGATCATCGGCAAGCAGTTCTTCACCGGCCTGGATCCCACGGCCCAGTTCATCGCCTCGCTGATGGCCTTCGCCGCCGGCTTCATCGTGCGTCCGTTCGGCGCGCTGGTGTTCGGCCGCCTGGGCGACATGATCGGCCGCAAGTACACCTTCCTGGTGACCATCCTGATCATGGGCCTGTCGACCTTCATCGTCGGCGTGCTGCCCACCTATGAAACCATCGGTCCCGCCGCCGCGGTGATCCTGGTCGGCCTGCGCCTGCTGCAAGGCCTGGCGCTGGGCGGCGAGTACGGCGGTGCCGCGACCTACGTCGCCGAGCACGCCCCGCACGGCAAGCGCGGCGCGTACACCTCGTGGATCCAGACCACGGCGACGCTGGGCCTGTTCCTGTCGCTGATCGTCATCCTGGGCACCCGCACGGCGCTCGGCGAGGCGACCTTCGCGGCCTGGGGCTGGCGCATCCCGTTCATCGTCTCGATCCTGCTGCTGGCCATCAGCGTGTGGATCCGGCTGTCGATGAACGAGTCGCCCGCCTTCCAGAAGATGAAGTCCGAGGGCAAGACCTCCAAGGCGCCGCTGTCCGAGTCCTTCGGCCAGTGGAAGAACCTGAAGATCGTGCTGCTGGCGCTGTTCGGCCTGGTCGCCGGCCAGGGCGTGGTCTGGTACACGGGCCAGTTCTACGCGCTGTTCTTCCTGCAGAGCGTGGTCAAGGTCGATCCGGCCGCGGCCAACATCATGGTGGCCGTCGCGCTGCTGATCGGCACGCCGTTCTTCGTCGTGTTCGGCACGCTGTCGGACCGCATCGGCCGCAAGCCCATCATCATGGCCGGCCTGCTGCTGGCGATCCTGACCTACTTCCCGCTGTTCAAGGCGCTGACCAACGCGGCCAACCCGGACCTGGCCAAGGCCCAGGCCACCGCGCAGATCACGCTGACGACCGACCCGGCGCAGTGCTCCTTCCAGGGCAGCCCGGTGGCGCGCGACGTGGACTTCACCACGCCCTGCGACATCGCCAAGCGCGCGCTGGCGCAGGCCGCGGCGAACTACGAGACCGTGCCCGGCGCCGCCGGCTCCGGCCAGGTGAAGGTGGGCGACAAGGTCATCGAGGCGCCCAGCGCCACGCTGACCGCCGGCGGCCACAAGTTCGACGAGGACAGCACCAAGAAGATCGCCGCGTTCAAGAAGGAACTGGGCGAGGCGATGAAGGCGGCCGGTTATCCGTCCAAGGCCGATCCGGCCAAGATCAACACGCCGCTGGTGGTCGCGATCCTGAGCGTGCTGGTGCTGTACGTGACCATGGTCTACGGCCCGATCGCCGCGATGCTGGTCGAGCTGTTCCCGACCCGGATCCGCTACACCTCGATGAGCCTGCCGTACCACATCGGCAACGGCTGGTTCGGCGGCCTGCTGCCGTCGATCAGCTTCGCGATGGTGGCCCAGAACGGCAACATCTATCACGGCCTCTGGTACCCGATCGGCATCGCCGCGCTCACCCTGGTGGTCGGCCTGCTGTTCGTGCGCGAGACCAAGGACGTGGACATCTACGCCCGCGACTGAACGCGCGGCACGGACGAGGGACGCGGCGTGCGACGCCCGTCCCCTCGACGACCAGGGCGGCCTTCGGGCCGCCCTTTTTCATGGCGCGTCGGCCGCCGGTCCGGTCACCCTTGCGATGGCCTTTGCGATCGCCTTTGCGATGGCGCGCATCGGCGCGGCCGAAGCGGCGCTCAGCCTGATGTCAGGCTGGCTTTCCACAATGGCCGCCAACCCGGTCGACCGTCGTGACCGGCAGCCTCAAGAAGGAAACTCGCAGCCATGTGGAAACTCGTCCTTGGATTCATCGTCTTCGCCGCGGTGGCCCTGTTCGTGCTGATGAAGAGCGGCGGCAACATCGACCTGACGGGCGAGAAGCACGATGTGACCGGCGGCCACGTCGATCAGGCGGCGAGCGACGCGGCCTCGGCCGCGATCGCGGCGGCGTCCGCGGCACTGCCCACGCAGGCAGCCTCGGCCGCGGCGTCGGGCGCTTCGCAGTAAACGTAGGCGACCGTCCGCGACGTCCACGAACGGAGGACAGATCAGGCGATCCGGTCCTCGCCGGTGGCGCGCAGCGGCGCGTCGACCGGCAGGCGCATCACCATGCGCGTGCCTTCCTCGGGCTGCGAGATCACCTCGATCTGCCCGCCCAGCACATTCGTCACGATGTTGTGCACGATGTGCATGCCCAGGCCCGAGCCGCCCTTGCCGAGCTTGGTCGTGAAGAAGGGGTCGAAGATGCGCCGCACGACCGAGGCGTCCATGCCGCGCCCGTCGTCGCTGACGCTGAGCTCCACCTGGCCGTCGTCGAGCCGGTGGCAGCCGACGGCCACCTGGCCGCGCTCGCGGCCCTCGAAGGCATGCACCAGCGCGTTCATCAGCAGGTTGGTCAGCACCTGGCCGAGCGCGCCGGGATAGCTGTTCATGCGCAGGTCTTCCCGCAGCTCGGTGACGATGCGGAACGGCGTGTGCTTGAAGCTGGGCTCGACCATGACGAGCACGTCCTCGACCACCTGGCTCAGCTCGAAGTCGCGGCGCGTGTCGCTGGTCTGGTCGATGGCGACCTGCTTGAAGTCGCGCACCAGGTCGGCGGCCTTCTGCACGTTGCGGTGCAGGATGTCCTGGCCGCGGCGCGTGTCCTTGACGAGTTCCTCGAGCTGGCTGCGGCGCATCGGCGTGTTGTCGGCCAGCATGCGGTCGAGCTTGTTCCAGCGGTCCTCCAGCGCGGAGACCACGGTCAGCGCGTTGCCCAGCGGCGTGTTCAGCTCATGCGCGACGCCGGCCACCAGGCGGCCCAGCGAGGCGAGCTTCTCCGACTCCACCAGCTCGCGCTGCGCGGTCTTGAGGTTGGCCAGCGCCTGCGTCAGCTCGGCGTTGGCCTCGGTCAGCTGCGCGGTGCGCTGCGCCACCTGGTCCTCGAGCGTGCTGGCATGGCCGCGCAGGTCGTCGAAGGCCTTGAGCAGCGCCAGCCGCATGCGCTCCATCGCCTTGCCGACGCGCGCGATCTCGTCCTCGCCGCCGAGCTCCAGTGGCTTGTCGAGCTGGCCGGAGGCCAGTTCGTCGGCCGCGCCGGACAGGCGATCGATCGGGCGCAGCACGCGGCGCTGCATGACGACCAGGATCAGCGCCAGCGACACCGTCAGCGTCAGCAGGCTGCGCCACAGCGCGTTCCACAGGTCGGCGCGCTTGCGCGCCATCAGCGGCTCGGCGCTCATGACGACGGTGAGCTTGGCGATCTCGCGGCCGTCGCGCATCACGGTGCGGGTCTCGCTGAGCGTCATCGCGTCGTCGGGCGAGCCGCGGTGGAACTCGACGAAGGCCTGCTGGGCGGAGTTCTCGGTCACGACCACCGAGACGAAGCGCGGGTCCTCCACCTGGGCCTTGACCATGGGTTCGGCCAGGTCGGGCGAGACCTGCCAGATCGGCTCGGCCAGCGACAGCGCCAGCACCTCCGACACGCGCGACAGGTCGCGCTGCAGGTCCTCCATCACGACGCGGCGGCTGAGCTGCTGCTCGTACAGCAGCACGCCGCCGGTCGGCAGGGCCAGGCCCACCAGCAGCGCCAGGATCACGGCGCTGCGCAACGAAGTCTTCATCAGGGCCACGTCCGTCCCTCTGTCCCACCCTTGTGACGGCCGATGATACGCACCGGGGAAGGCGGCCTCATGCGGCGAAACGCTCATCCGCGGCCAGCACGGTGACCCGGTTGCGGCCTTGCGCGCGGGACGAGCGCAGGGCCTGGTCGGCGCGGCCGAGGAAGTCGCGCGCCGTCTCGCCGCCGCCCAGCTGCGTGACGCCCAGCGAAAGGCTGAGCCGGCGTTCCGCGTCCGCCTGCAGCTGCCCGACGCCGTGCCGCAGCTGCTCGGCCAGCGTGTAGGCCTCGTGCAGGCCGGCGCCCGGGATCAGCAGCGCGAACCCGTCGTCTTCCAGGCGCGCCGGGCCGAGGCGCTCGCGCAGGGCGGCGAAGTCGTCCACGTCGCCCAGCAGCAGGCAGGGCGCGGTCGGCGTGCCGGCCTCCAGGCAACGCACGCGGTCGGCCAGCGCCACCGCACGGCGGCGGCAGGCGGCACAACTATTCACGCGGGAAGGGACAGGGGAGGGGACGTGAGCGCGCCGTGCGTGGCACCGGCGGCTCGGCGAGGGGCGCGGTGCGGACAGAGACGAACGGCTGGCAATCATCCATTGCCCCTTCGCGAAAGCGGGCCCGGCCTCGATTCCTAGAATCGTCCGCCATGAGCAGTCCCACACCGGCGGTCCCGGTCGCCCGTCCCGATCCCCACGGCGCGCGCGCGCCGCTGCCGGGCCTGATGCTGGCCGTCGGCGGCGCGATCGGCTTCTCGGGCAAGGCCATCATCGTGAAGCTCGCCTACCGCCATGGCGTCGACGCGATCACGCTGCTGATGCTGCGCATGCTGCTGGCGCTGCCGCTGTTCCTCGCGCTGGCCTGGTGGGCCGGCCGCGGCAAACCTGCACTGACGGGGCGAGAGAAGCTCGCGGTGCTGGGCCTGGGCTTCAGCGGCTACTACCTGGCCAGCTTCCTGGACTTCGCCGGCCTGGCCTACGTCAGCGCCAGCTTCGAGCGCCTGATCCTCTACCTCAACCCGACCCTGGTGCTGCTGCTGTCGTGGGCGATGTTCGGTCGCCGCGTGACGCTGCGCCAGGCCGGCGCGCTCGCCGTGAGCTACGCCGGCGTGCTGCTGGTGTTCGGGCATGAGCTCCAGGTCGCGGGCGCCAATGTCTGGCTCGGCGGCGCGCTGGTCTTCGGCAGCGCGGTGTCCTATGCGCTCTACCTGGTCTACAGCGGGGAATGGGTCCAGCGCCTCGGTGCGATGCGGCTCACCGGCCTGGCGACCTCGGTGGCCTGCGGCTTCTGCATCGCGCAGTTCCTGCTGACGCGGCCGGTCTCGGGCCTGGCGGAACTGGCGCCGGCGGTGTGGTGGCTGTCGGCGCTGAACGCGCTGGCCTGCACCTTCGCGCCGGTGCTGATGGTGATGATGGCCATCGAGCGCCTGGGTGCGGGTGTCGCCGCGCAGACCGGCATGGTAGGGCCCATGTCCACGATATTGATGGGCGTGCTCATCCTCGACGAGCCGCTCACCGGCTGGGTCGTCGCGGGCACGGTGCTGGTGCTGGGCGGCGTGTGGCTGCTGGCGCGCCAGCGTCGGTGACTCTCTTCCCCTCTCCCCTTGGGGAGAGGGTAGGGTGAGGGGGCTCTTGCCGGAGCGCTGGTGCCGATCGAAAGACCCCTCACCCCCACCCTCTCCCCGCACGCGGGGAGAGGGAGTTCTCGGGCTCCGTCTCCTCGCACGTGGGGACAGGGAGTTCTCGGCACAATCGCGCCGGCATCGATACGACGACGGAGATCGACATGGACTTGGGACTTTCGGGCAAGTGGGCCCTGGTATGCGCGGCCTCGAAGGGCCTGGGCGCGGGCTGCGCCGAGGCGCTGGCCGCTGAGGGCGTCAACGTGGTGATCACCGCGCGCGGCGAGGAGGCCCTGCAGGCGCAGGCCGCGCGGCTGCGCGCGATCAACCCGGCGGTGCAGGTCGTGGCCGTCGCGGGCGACATCGCCACCGAGGCCGGCCGCGCCGCCGCGCTGGCCGCCGCGCCGCGCGTCGACATCCTGGTCAACAACGCCGGCGGTCCGCCGCCCGGCGATTTCCGCGACTGGGACCGCGAACAGTGGCTCGCCGCGCTGGACGCCAACATGCTGACGCCGATCGCGCTGATCAAGGCGACGGTCGACCAGATGGCCGATCGCGGCTTCGGCCGCATCGTCAACATCACCTCCGGCGCGGTGAAGGCGCCGATCGACGTGCTGGGGCTGTCCAACGGCGCCCGCTCCGGCCTGACCGGCTTCGTCGCGGGCATCGCGCGCCAGCCGCGCATCGCCGGCCGCAACGTCACCATCAACAACCTGCTGCCGGGCGCCTTCGACACCGAACGCCTGCAGAAGACCCTGGCCGCCGGCGCGCAGAAGTCCGGCCAGCCGATCGACGACGTGCGCGCCAAGCGCATGGGCGCGATCCCGGCCCAGCGCTTCGGCAGCGCCGCGGAGTTCGGCGCGATCTGTGCGCTGATGTGCTCGGCCCACGCCGGCTACCTGACCGGGCAGAACATCCTGCTGGACGGTGGCGCCTATCCGGGCACCTTCTGAGCGGGGGCGATTCGCCTTTTCTGGGGCGGGACCCCGCGTGTCGAGCGGGGACTAGCAAGTCATTGCTAGTTGCCCACCTAGAGAGGTGGGTGGATCGCGGATTTGGCGCATGAAGGGGATGGAACCGATGTGGTCGGCGCCGAAGAATGGCCCGGTCTTCACCACCCCGCCTTTCGGCGTCGGATCGTCCCCATGCCCCGCGACCGGATCGAGATCGTCGAGCGCATCGAATGCGTCGAACGCGTCGAGCGTGTCGAACGCATCGTGCGTTTGGAGCGCGTCGAGCGCCGCGCGCGCGTCGGTGCCGGCGATGCGGTCGGCAGGTCGACGCGCCTGATGGGGCGAGCGGAACGGGACGTCGTCGACGTCGAAGCGCGGGACGTGAGCCCAGCGCCCCGTGAACCGGTCCGGACGGCGCCGCGCGGTCTGGTCCTCAACGGCGTGTGGGTGCCGCTGGCACCGTGACGCCGCGAGCGGCTTCCGACTTCAGCGCCGCCCCGAGGACACCACGATCCCCGCCGCGATCAGCGCGAAGGCCGCGCCATGGAACCAGGCCGGCCACTCGCCCAGCAGCGCCGCCGACATCAGCGCCGCGAACACCGGCGTCAGGTTGCCGAAGAAGGCGGCCAGCGTCGGCCCCGCCCGCGCGACGCCCAACCCCCAGCAGCGGTAGGCGATCAGCGACGGCCCGACCGCCACGTAGACCAGCGCCGCCGCCATCGGCCAGCCCCAGCGCACCGGCGGCACGCCGATGGCCTGCTCCGCGCCGGCCGAGGCCCAGCTGAAGGCCAGCCCGAACAGCATCTGCGC
Organism: Roseateles sp. 22389; assembly: GCF_052044995.1. Lineage (NCBI taxonomy): Bacteria > Pseudomonadati > Pseudomonadota > Betaproteobacteria > Burkholderiales > Sphaerotilaceae > Roseateles > Roseateles sp. 22389. Next base: position 68,636 of record NZ_JBQEOF010000027.1, on the reverse strand, counting down.
CATCAGCAGCGCGGACCAGTCCCAGTCGGGCCGGCGCTCGCCCTGCATGTGGGCGGGCGGTCGCGCCAGCAGCCAGCTGTAGAAGGCCCAGGTCAGCACGGCCAGCAGCATCAGCAGGTCGCCCCGCACGAACTGCACCTGCGCCAGGCGATCCAGGTGCCCGCGCGAGATCACCAGCGCCACGCCGCCGAGCGACAGCAGTGCCCCGGCGAGCTGGCGGCGCGTCGGCCAGACGCGATAGAGCAGCGCGCCCACCGCCAGCATCCACACCGGCAGGCTGGCGGCGATCAGCGTCACGTTGAGCGCGGTGGAGCTGTGCAGCGCCTGGTACTGCAGCGCGTTGTAGCAGCCCATGCCCAGCAGCCCGGTCAGCGCGAAGTAGCCCCAGCGGGCCCGCAGCGGGGCCAGGTCTTGCAGCAGCGCGCGCGCCGGGCGGGCGATCAGCAGCAGCAGCGCGAAGGCCAGCGTCCAGCGCATCGCGTTGAGCAGCAGCGGCGGCACCAGCGGGCCGACCGAGCGCCCGACCACGGCGTTGCCGGCCCACAGCAGCGGGGGCAGGGTCAGCATCAGGGCCAGGCGTGGGGTCAAGCTCATCGCGGCGATGCGCGTCGGTCGGGAGGCTGGCACGATAGCCGCAATCGACGCGTCGGGCGACGCGCGAGCGACATCCCCCCATGAGGAGAACCCCGATGAGCGACAGAGCCGTGCGCATCTCGCAAGCTGGTGGACCGGAGGTCCTGACGATCGAGCCGGTCCAGGTCGGCGACCCCGGTCCGGGCGAGATCCGCATCCGCCACGCGGCCTGCGGCCTGAACTACATCGACATCTACCACCGCAGCGGCGTCTATCCGCTGCCCCTGCCCAGCGGCCTGGGCATGGAAGGCGCCGGCGTCGTCGAGGCGGTGGGCGAGGGCGTCACCCACCTGCGTCCCGGTGACCGGGCCGCGTATGCGAGCCAGCCCATCGGCGCCTACGCGACCGCGCGCGTGATGCCGGCCCGCTGCGTCGTGAAGCTGCCGGACTTCCTGAGCTTCGAGCAGGGCGCCGCGATGATGCTCAAGGGCATGACGGTGCAGTACCTGCTGCGCCGCACGCTGCCGCAGGGCGGGCTGCAGCCGGGCGACCACGTGCTCTTCCACGCGGCGGCGGGCGGCGTCGGGCTGATCGCCTGCCAATGGGCCAAGGCGCTGGGGCTGCGGCTGATCGCCACCGCCGGCAGCGACGCCAAGTGCCGCCTGGCGCTCGACCATGGCGCTGAGTTCGCGATCAACTACGCGACCGAGAACTTCGCCGAGCGGGTCAAGGAGATCACCGGCGGCCGCGGCGTGAAGGTGGTCTACGACTCGGTCGGCGCCTCGACCTGGGAAGGCTCGCTGGCCAGCCTGCGGCCGTTCGGGCTGATGGTGAGCTTCGGCAATGCCTCGGGCGTGGTCCCGCCGGTGGCGCTGGGCGCGCTGTCGGCCAAGGCGCTGTACCTCACGCGGCCCTCGCTGTTCGTGCACCTCGATTCGCTCGAGACCACGCAGGAGATCGCCGGCGACCTGTTCGCCGCGGTCGAGCGCGGCGCGGTGCGGATCGAGGTCGAGCAGCGTTATCCGTTCGACGAGGTCCAGCGCGCCCATCGCGAGCTGGAGGCCCGCACGACCACCGGCTCAGGCGTGCTGCTGGTTTGAACCGGACGCGCTGATCGGGCCGTCGAGGTCGGCGGCCACCGTCTCCGCGTCGAGCAGCGCCTCGTTGGCGCTGCGCTCGTCCCGCGCGTCGGTCCGCGCCGGTGTCAGCGTGGCCCGGCGCGTGTCCGCGAGCGCCTGCGGACCGCCCGCGTCGGTGACGACGCGGCGCGGCGGCGGCAGTTCGTCGAGCCCCGCCGGCACGGTGTCCGCGCCGAAGTCGGTGGCGGCCTCGTCGTCGAGCGCCCCGGCGGTCGTCTCGTGGACATCGACGTCCACGGTCTCGGTGCGCAGCACCTCGTCCAGCACCAGCGGCTGCGAGACCTTGACCTCGAAGCTGAAGCAGGAGCCGGCGCCAGGCTGGCTTTCCACCTGCACCTCGCCGCCCATCAGCTCGACCAGGCGCTTGACGATGGTCAGGCCCAGGCCGGTGCCGCCGTAGCGGCGGGTGATGCTGCCGTCGGCCTGCGTGAACGGGCTGAAGATCTGCGCGATCTGCTCGCGCGTCATGCCGATGCCGGTGTCATGCACCGCGATGCGCAGCCGCAGCGGGCCGGCGTGGAGCGGCTCGTCGGCGTCGATGCGCTGGATGTCGACGCGGACCTCGCCGCGCTCGGTGAACTTGAGCGCATTGCCGACCAGGTTCACCAGGATCTGGCGCAGCCGCAGCGCGTCGCCCAGCAGGTGCTGCGGCACGCCGGGCTGCACCCGCGCATGCAGTTGCAGGCCCTTCTCGTGCGCCTGCAGCAATAGCGGGTGCAGCGCCTCGCGCAGGCAGTCGTGCAGGCTGAACGGGGCCTGGTCGATGATCACGCGGCCGGCCTCGATCTTCGCGATGTCCAGCAGGTCGTTGATGATGACCATCAGGCCCTTGGCCGAGCTGTGCGCGAGCTCGATGAACTTGCGCTGGCGCTCGTTGAGCTCGGTCTGCAGCACCAGCTCGGTCAGGCCCAGCACGCCATTCATGGGCGTGCGGATCTCGTGGCTCATGTTGGCCAGGAAGGAGCTCTTGGCCTGGCTGGCGGCCTCGGCGGCCTCGCGCGCGGCCTCGAGCTGCGCCTGCGTCGCCTTGAAGTCGCCGATGTCGCGGGCGTTGAGCTGCAGCACCACTTCACCGCTGACGGGATCGCGCATCGGTCGCGCGTCGACGGCATGCCAGCGCCGGCCATTGGCGGTGTTGATCTCGAGCTCGGCGCCGAAGGTCTGGCCGCCACGCACCTGCGCCATGATGCGGCGCGCCAGGTCGGGCTCGGGGAAGATGGCGCTGAAGTCGGTCGCGCCGATGGTCTTGCGCAGGCCGTTGAAGCACATCGCCGCGGCCGGGTTGCGCATCAGCACGCTGCCGTCGCGCAGCGAGAACACGGCGATGCGCACCGAGGTGTGCTGCAGTGCCTCGACGCCGCGCAGCAGGCTCTTGTCGACGCCGCTCACCAGCGAATCGGCGGCGAACAGCATCACCTGGCGCTTGTCGGGGGTGCGGATGCCGCGGGAGACCAGCATCACCGTGGTGGGCTGGCCCTTGGGGTAGAGCGTCCACTGCTCGCGCACGAGCTTGCCCTGCGTGTGGTCGGCGGCGGTCACGGCCAGCCGCTCGGCCACCGAGGGGCTCATGTCGCTGAGGTCGCGGGAGAGGAACTCCTCGGCGTTGTCTGCCCGCCAGAAGGCCAGCGCCGCGGCGTTGGCCCACAGGTTGCGCTGACGCTCCTGGTCGTAGACCCACATGGGCACATCGAGCCAGTCATAGTGGGTCAGGCAGGAGAAGTCGAGCATGGGGGCGAGGCCCTGTTCTGGTTACGTTTGGTCGCAGCGGATTGTCGCCGCCGGCCGTGTCCTGTCCATGGTCGCGATGTCCACTTCGTCACGTCCCCCGCGCGGCCGTGCGCGGCCCCGCGCCAGTGCGTGAAGAGCGCCCGCCGTCGCGTCGCGACGCGCACTGCCGCGGCGCTCGCCGGATGGCGGGCCGATGTCGCCCGGTGGAATCCCTCCGAGCCGCGCATGCGTGACGCGGCCCTCGATGTCGACAAGGCTACGCAGGCGGGCGCCGGAACGCCAGCCTCGTTTCTCCGGAGGAACCCTGGGGTGGAGGGGGCAGAGCGCGGATCAGCCGCGCTTGACGCGGCGCAGCTCGTCCCAGATCAGCAGGACGGCGCCGATGGTGATGGCGCTGTCGGCGATGTTGAACGACGGGTAATACCAGCCGGCCCAGTGCAGCTGGATGAAGTCGACGACGTAGCCGTGCAGCAGGCGGTCGACGATGTTGCCCACCGCGCCGCCCAGGATCAGGCTCAGGGCCCAGGCGAACTGGGTCTGGTGGCCGTGGCGGCGCAGCATCCAGATGATGAAGACCGCGGCGGCCACGCCCAGACCGACGAAGAACCAGCGCTGCCAGCCCGAGGCGCCGGCCAGGAAGCTGAAGGCCGCGCCGGTGTTGTGGACCCGCACCAGGTTGAAGAAGGGCAGGACGTAGTGGCTGTCCCCGTACTGGAAGCTGTGCAGGATCAGGACCTTGGTGAACTGATCGGCCACGATCACCAGCAGGGCGATGGCCAGCCACTGGATCAGGCGGTTGTTCGACGAGGACGGGGACTTGGTGGCCATGGCTGCTGCGGGTAGGGAAGGCGCGGGCGCGAAACCCGCAACTGTAGCGTCCGCCACGGGCGCGCCGTGCGGCTACAGTGCGGGCCCGAAGAGGACCCGATGAGACTCCGCCTGAAGATCCTGCTGCTGGCGCTGCTGCCGCTGGTCGCCTCGCTGCTGCTGATCGCGGTGGCGGTGCGCCAGCAGGAGCGCGAGCTGCTCCAGCGCGAGCACGCCGCCGTGCAGCGCGCCTACATGGACGCCCGCCGCGACGAGCTGCGCCATTACGTCGAGCTGGCCGTCAGCACGCTGCAGCCGCTGTACGAGCGCTCGCCCGCGCTGGCCGCCCGGACCAGCGACGCCGACGTCGAGCGCGACAAGCGCGAGGCGCTGCGGCTGCTGTCCGCGCTGGACTACGGCGAGGACGGCTACTTCTTCGTCTATGACCTGCAGGGCCGGGTGCTGATGCATTCGCGGCAGCCGGAACTGGTCGGGCGCAACCTCTGGGGCCTGCGCGACGCGCAGGGGCGGCCGACCATCCAGCAGCTGGTCGCGCAGGCCAAGGCCGGCGGCGGTTATGTCGACTACGAATGGCGCAAGCCGTCCAGCGGCGAGCGCGCGCCCAAGCTCGGCTACGTCGTGGCGATGGAGCGCTGGAACTGGATGCTGGGCACGGGGCTCTACCTGGACGGCATCCGCGCGACGCTGGAGCAGCTCGACCGGGAGGCGCAGGCCAACATCGCCCGCACGATGTGGGGCATCGCGGCGATCGCGCTCTTCGGCGTGGCGCTGATCAGCGCCTGCGCGCTGGCGCTCAACCTCAGCGAGCACCGCCAGTCCGAGGCCAAGCTGCGCGCACTGGCGCACGAGGTCGTGCGCTCGCAGGAGGAAGAGCGGGCCCACCTCTCGCGCGAGCTGCACGACGGCGTCAGCCAGACGCTGGTGTCGACCAAGCTGCTGATCGAATCGGCGCAGCAGGCCGGCTCGACCGCGCTGCTGCCCCGCGCGCTGGAGCGCCTCAACGCCAGCCTGACCGAGGTCCGCGGCCTCTCGCACCGGCTGCGGCCGGCGCTGCTCGACACCCTGGGGCTGCCGGCGGCGCTCGAGCACCTGGCGCGCGAGTTCGACGAGGGCGGCGCGGTGCCGGTCGCGATGCGCGTGGCCGGCGAGCCGCGCGAATTGCCGGAGCTGCTCAACACGGTGCTGTTCCGGGTCGCGCAGGAGGCGCTGACGAACGTGGCCAAGCACGCGGGCGCGGCGCGGGTCGAGATGGCGCTCGAGTTCGCGCCCGACGATCCGCGCGGCGAGCCCGGAGGCGTCCTGCTGCGGGTGCTCGACGACGGGGACGGCTTCGACCCCGAGGCGGCCGAGCGCGCCGATCCGCGGCTGGGCATCGGCCTGCGCAACATGCGCGAGCGCATGGCCTCGGTCGGCGGCGCGCTGGACCTGCAGACCAGTCCGGGACACGGCACCCAGATCGAGGCGCTGGTGAGCGCCGCGGCGATCCGGCGGCTGGCGCGCGACAATCCCGCCCCATGAGCCCCGAGCGCCTCTCCGCTTCCGGCACGGCCACGCCCGTGCGCCTCCTGCTGGTCGACGACCATCCGCTGGTGCGCGAGGGCGTGCGCTCGCGATTGCAGGGCGAGCCGCGCTACCTCGTCGTCGGCGAGGCCGGCAACGCGGAGGAGGCCATGATGATGCTCATCGCCACGCAGCCCGAGGTCGTGCTGCTGGACGTCGGCCTGAAGGGGCACAACGGCATCCAGCTGGCGCAGACCATGCTGGAGCGCGCGCCCGAGCTGCGCGTGCTGATGTACAGCATGTACGACAACCCCGAGTACGTGCAGCGCGCGCTGCAGGCCGGCGCCCGCGGCTACGTGCTCAAGGACGCGCCGGCCGGCGAGATCGTCGCCGCCATCGACGCCGTCGCGGCGGGCGGCACCTTCCTCAGCCCGGGCGTGTCCAAGCGGATGTTCCGCAGCCAGCAGCCGCGGCCCATCCTCTCGCCGCGCGAGAGCGAGATCCTCTCCGCGCTCGGCCGCGGCGAGTCGAGCAAGCAGATCGCCAGGGCGCTCGACCTGTCCGTGAGGACCGTCGAGACGCACCGCCAGAACATCAAGCGCAAGCTCGAGCTCGAGGGCCAGGCCGAGCTGATCCGCTACGCGGTCGAGCACGCCCGCGGCCCGCATCGCGACGAGGTCTGACGGGTCGCGCGGGCCTCGCCCCGAGGGGCGATGGCCGCGCCGCCGAGGGTTTCCACTTAAGCGCTCCTACGCCGGTGGACTAGTCCGCTCGACGGATGTGGGGAAGCGCACGGGAATGGAAACTGCCGCGGCAAACAGAGCTCGCGTGCCAGGTCCCACTCGTCCGTCGGTGCGCGCCCAATAAGGAGACATCGATGTCGAACTTGAGTCGCCACCTCGCCTGGGCGGGCGTGGCCATCCTCGGGGCGTTCGCCCTGGCCACCGTGGCGCTCGCCAACGGAGAAGCGGTGAGCGCCCTGTGGGTCGTCGTCGCCGCGATCTGCGTGTACCTCATCGGCTACCGCTACTACAGCCTCTTCCTGGCGACCAAGGTCCTGGGCCTGGACCCGACGCGCCAGACGCCGGCCTGGAAGCACAACGACGGCCTGGACTTCGTCCCGACCCACAAGTACGTCCTGTACGGCCACCACTTCGCCGCCATCGCCGGCGCCGGCCCGCTGGTCGGCCCCGTGCTCGCGGCGCAGATGGGTTACCTGCCGGGCCTGCTGTGGATCCTGGCCGGCGTGATCTTCGCCGGCGCGGTGCAGGACTTCATCGTGCTGTTCATCTCCACGCGCCGCGACGGCCGCTCGCTGGGCGACCTCGTCAAGCAGGAGATGGGCACGGTGCCCGGCGTCATCGCGCTATTCGGCGCCTTCATGATCATGATCATCATCCTGGCGGTGCTGGCGCTGATCGTGGTGAAGGCGCTGGCGCACTCGCCCTGGGGCACCTTCACCGTCGCGGCGACGATCCCGGTCGCGCTGTTCATGGGCGTCTACCTGCGCTTCATCCGTCCGGGCCGCATCGGCGAGGTCTCCGTCATCGGCTTCGTGCTGCTGATGCTGGCGATCGTCGCCGGCCAGTGGGTGCATGAGAGCCCGACCTGGGCGCCGATGTTCACCTACGACGGCAAGGTGCTGACGTGGATGCTGATCGGCTACGGCTTCGTCGCCGCCTGCATCCCGGTGTGGCTGCTGCTGGCGCCGCGCGACTACCTCTCCACCTTCCTGAAGATCGGCACGATCATCGCGCTGGCGATCGGCATCGTGGTCGTCGCCCCGCCGATGCAGATGCCGTCCTTCACCCAGTTCGCGGCCGGCAACGGCCCGGTCTGGTCGGGCAACCTCTTCCCCTTCCTGTTCATCACCATCGCCTGCGGCGCGGTGTCGGGCTTCCACGCGCTGATCAGCTCGGGCACCACGCCCAAGATGCTGGACAACGAGGTCAACGCCCGCTTCATCGGCTACGGCGGCATGCTGGCCGAGTCGTTCGTGGCGGTGATGGCGCTGGTGGCGGCCTCGTGCATCGAGCCGGGCGTCTACTTCGCGATGAACAGCCCGGCCGCGCTGGTCGGCAGCACGCCCGAGACGGTGGCGGCGACGCTCTCCACCTGGGGCTTCGTGATCACGCCGGAGATGCTGGTGCAGACCGCCAAGGACGTCGGCGAGAACACCATCCTGGCGCGCGCCGGTGGCGCTCCGACGCTGGCGGTGGGCATGGCGCACATCCTGCATCAGGTCGTGGGCGGCAAGGCGATGATGGCCTTCTGGTACCACTTCGCGATCCTGTTCGAGGCGCTCTTCATCCTGACCGCGGTCGACGCGGGCACCCGGGCGGGCCGCTTCATGCTGCAGGACCTGCTGGGCACCTTCGTGCCGGCGCTCAAGCGCACCGAGTCGCTGCCGGCCAACCTGATCGCCACGGGCCTGTGCGTGTCGGCCTGGGGCTACTTCCTGTACCAGGGCGTGGTGGATCCGCTGGGCGGCATCAACACCTTGTGGCCGCTGTTCGGCATTGCCAACCAGATGCTGGCGGCGGTGGCGCTGCTGCTGGGCACGGTGGTGCTGTTCAAGATGAAGAAGGACCGTTACGCGTGGACCACGATCGTGCCGGCGGCCTGGCTGCTGGTGTGCACGATGACAGCGGGCTGGCAGAAGATCTTCAGTGCCGATCCGAAGGTGGGCTTCCTGGCGCATGCCTCGAAGTACGCCGACTCCCTGGCGGCGGGCAAGGTCCTGGCGCCGGCCAAGAGCCTGGAGGCGATGGAGCGGGTGATCTTCAACGACCGGCTGGACGCGGCGCTGTGCGGCCTCTTCATGTTGGTCGTGATCAGCGTGCTGGTGTACAGCGTGAAGGCGGTGCTGAAGGCGCGAGCCGAGCGCAAGCCCACGGTGCAGGAGACGCCATTCGTGCGCATGCCTGAGGGCGTGGTGGCGGGCGGCCATGCTTAAGCAGGTGGCTGCGGACGCGGCGCAGGCGGCGCTGTCTGCTGCCTCGGACATGCTGCAGGCGGGCCGCTACATGGCACGTGGCGTGCGTCAGCAGCTGATTGGCGCGGACTACGGCGCCTACCTGGCGCACATGGCCCGCACGCATCCTGACGATGAGCCCCTGAGCTACGAGGCCTTCTTCCTCGAGCGCCAGGAGGCTCGCTACAGCGCCCGCACGGGCCGCTGCTGCTGACCCCAACGCCCGACGCACTCTTCAGAACGGCCCTTCGGGGCCGTTCCTCGTGGAGGGGGGCGCAGAACTGCCCGAGGCCGGCGGCGGAGCCCGCTTCCAGAACTGACCAGGCGCGTTCTGTTTGAGCGTCGCGAGCCGCAGGTGAGCAGAGCGAGTTGAGCGCCGAAAGCGGGCTCCGCCGCCGGCCTCGGGCAGTTTTGCGCGGGCTCGGTGACACTACGCCGCATGCTTCGATTCGCTGCCAACCTTGGATTCCTGTACCAGGGTCGTCCCTTCCTCGACCGTTTCTCTGCTGCAGCCCGCGACGGGTTCGCGGCTGTGGAGTGTTTGTTCCCGTATGACGTGCCGGCTGCTGAGTTGCGAGCCCGGGCGGATGCGGCGGGCGTTGAGGTCGTGTTGATCAATGCACCGCCGGGCGACTGGGCGGCGGGTGAGCGTGGTTTGGCGTCGCTGGCGGGGCGGGAGGCTGACTTCCGAGATTCGATCGAGCGGGGGTTGGATTACGCGACCCGGGTGAGGTCGCCGCGGCTGCACGTCCTGGCGGGGGTGTTGCCGCCGGACGCTTCGCGCGATGCCGCGCTCGCGCGCTACGAGGCGAGTCTGCGCTGGGCTGCCGAGCAGGGTGCACGCGCGGGCGTGACGCTGATGATCGAGCCCATCAATCCGCATGACATGCCGGGCTACCTGCTGCAGCGCCAGGACGAGGCGCATGCGATCGTCGATCGCATTGGCGCGGCGCATCTGAGGGTCCAGATGGACCTGTACCACTGCGCGCGTGTCGAGGGGGATGTGGTCGCGCAGGTGCGGCGCTGGCTGCCGACGGGTCGTGTCGCGCATTGCCAGATCGCCGGCGTGCCGGGCCGGCATGAGCCGGACGTGGGCTCGCTGGACTGGCGCGGCGCGCTGGCTGCAATCGACGAGATCGCGGCGGCCACCGGCTGGGACGGCTGGATCGGCTGCGAGTACCGGCCGCGGCGGGGCGATGTCGCAGGTGGCACCTCCGACGGTTTGGTCTGGATGCGAGGATTGAATAGCAAGGATTGATGGCCAGACCCACCTAACGAGGTCGGCGCCTGAGCCGCCACGACCTCCAATAGCGATCTCGGTTTAGAAGGGGTCTCAACACGATCGCTGCCTGTCTCCAAGAGCACAGGCAGCGACGATGACCCCCAGGATCAAACGAGCGGCGATCGCGATCGCCACGGCAGCGGCGGCCACCAAGGCCCTCGCCATCGGTATCAACGAACAGCGGTTCGAGGCCCTCGGTGGCCGGCTCGACGAGCCGCTGTCCTTCCTGCACCTGGTGCAGACCCCCCTGGAGCGGGAGAGCCTCCGGCCCAGGTTCCGCAACGTGGGTCAGTTGCGCTTTCCCGGCACCGACCGCGACTGCACCGCGACCTGGCTCGGCGAAGACGAGCAGCATGCCTTCGTCATGACCGCGGCGCATTGTGTGTCCAGTGATTTCCGGCACGCCCCCTGGGCCCGGTCCCTGGGGCCGGTGACGTTGAGCAGCCGTCTCCCGTCGAGGCATGAAGGGCGAGGCCTGGCCTTCATCCCGATGCCGCGCTCGCCGCAGGACGGCGATGCGGTCGAGCAGGACGGCAGCGCGAGCGACAGCGACCTGGCGATCCTGCGGCTGCCGCGCCGGACGGCTCGCCCGCTGGCGTCGGAAACGCCGCCATTGCTCGACGACCTCGACGACGACCCCGTCGCCAGCGCCCGTCCCGTGGGGGCGGTCACCGAGTTCGTCGGTTATGGCGCCTGGCATGTCGGCACGCGGTCGATTGGCCGCGCCGGGCGCCTCTGGGCCCGCGCGCCCGGCCGCGCGACCGGGCGCGCGCGGCAGCGGTTCACCGTCGGTTATCAACCGACCGGCGACACCGATCGCTGGTTCACGCTGACCTCGGGAGACAGCGGCGGTGCCTTCTGGCAGGCGCGCTGGGGCTACTGGCATGTCGTTGCCACGGCGAGCGCCCGCGACAAGGGCTGGCGTGGCTCGGAAGGCCCTCGCATGGCGGCGCTCGTCCACTGGGTGAAAGGCGTCTTCCCCGGCATCCGCACCTTGAGCGACCGCCTCAGCGTCGGCGCCAGCGCCCCGTTCGTTTCCCGCGATCACTCGGAAGACGTCTCGAGCGGCACGGTGGTCTATCTCGTGCCGGCGCAGACCGGGGCCACCGGGCCTGCCGAGCCCGCCACCTCCGGCGCGTCGGGCTACAGCGTCATCCAGGCCATCGTGGAGGACGAACTGACGCGCCACCGGGCCGAGATCCGTCTGCGCGGCCAGCGCGAGACCGGTTGCGGCTGGGCCTCGCGGATGGAGGACGACACCACGTGCGGCGAGCGGCAGGGCGCCCGCCTGACGGTGTCCTTCCATGCGGAAGACAATCCCGGACTGATGCGAGGCAGCTACGTCGGCCAGATCGAGATCGAGGCGGTCGGCACGAGCGACGGGCGTTATCGCGAGCGCTTCCCGCTGCGGTTGCGGATCGGGCACCTGACCGCAGGCACCGTCACGGCGAGCCGTGGCTACGAGTCGCCGGATCTGGCGGGGCTGCTTTCCGCGCAAGACGGCTCGCCAGTGCGTGTCGCGCTGCCCGTCCAGGCGCGTGCGCATCGCGATGGGGAGGCGCCCGGCGGCGTGCAGCCCTCGAGTCGCGTCATCGTGACGGTGAGGGATGTGCTGGAAGGCCGGGATCGGACCCTTGTGCTGCGCGCGTTCCGGCGGCCGGCGACTGCCGGCGCCTGCGCGCCGATGCCGATGGCAGCGACGGTCGATTGCGAGGGGCGCCGGCTGTCGCGGGTGAGCCTGCAGTTCGTCGAGGGCGACAATCCGGGCCTGCCGGCGGGGCTCTATCGGGGACGCGTGTTCCTGGAGGCGCGCGGCGGACCCGGCGGCACACGCCGTGAGTTGATCGGTGTCGGGTTGAACGTCGACACGCTCTGACCCCACGCCGATCCCGTGGGATCGCCCGCGGTGACGCGCCGACCGGCGGCGACCATGAGAAAGGCCGCCGGCCCGCAGGGGCTCGGCGGCCTTGCCGTCGATGCGTGGAGGCTCAGGCCACCGTGCGCGTCTCGCCGTCGCCGTAGAGGTTGCTCTCGCAGCGACCGCAGATTGTCGGATGCGCGGGATTGGCGCCGACATCCGCGCGGTAGTGCCAGCAGCGCTCGCACTTCTGGTGCGTCGACGGCGTCACGGTGATGCTCAGTTCATCGGCCAGCACCGCGTTCGCGGCCGAGGTGATCAGCACGAACTTCAGGTCGTCGCCCAGGCTGCTCAACAGCGCCAGGTCCTCGCCGTTCACGCCCAGCGTGATCTCCGCCTGCAGCGACGAGCCGATCGCGCCGGTCGTGCGCACCGCCTCGATCGCCTTGTTCACCGCGTCCCGGACCTCGTGGATGCGGTTCCACTTGGCGATCAGGCCGTCGTCGTGTGCGACGCCGAAGGACCAGAAGGTCTCGGTGAAGATCGTGTCGCCGGCCTGCTTGCCAGCGAAGACCTTCCAGGCTTCCTCGGCGGTGAAGCTCAGGAACGGCGCCATCCAGCGCAGCATCGCGTGGGTGATGTGCCACAGCGCGGTCTGCGCCGAACGACGCGCGGCCGACTTCGGCGCGCTGGTGTACAGGCGGTCCTTCAGCACGTCCAGGTAGAACGCGCCCAGGTCCTCCGAGCAGTAGACCTGCAGCTTGGCCACCACCGGGTGGAACTCGTAGCGCTGGTAATGCGCCAGGATCTCCTCCTGGAACTGCGCGGCGCGCGCCAGCGCATAGCGGTCGGCCTCGAGCAGCTGGTCCATCGGCACGGCGTCGCGGGCGGCGTCGAAGTCCGAGGTGTTGGCCAGCAGGAAGCGCAGCGTGTTGCGGATGCGGCGGTAGCCGTCCACCACGCGGTCCAGGATCTTCTTGTCGCCGGCGATGTCGCCCGAGTAGTCCGACGCCGCCACCCACAGCCGGATGATCTCGGCGCCCAGCGACTTGCTGGTCTCCTGCGGATCCACGCCGTTGCCCAGCGACTTGCTCATCTTGCGACCCTGGCTGTCCACGGTGAAGCCGTGGGTCAGCAGGCCGCGATAGGGCGCGCGGCCATTGATCGCGCACGAGATCAGCAGCGACGAGTGGAACCAGCCGCGATGCTGGTCATGGCCCTCGAGATAGAGGTCGGCCTCGGGGCCGGTGTCGTGCGCTGCGCCGGCATGCGAGCCCTTGAGCACATGCTGGAAGGTGGAGCCCGAGTCGAACCACACGTCCAGGATGTCCTGGCCCTTCGAGTACTGTTCGGCCTCGGCGCCCAGCCACTCGGCCGGGTCGAGCTTGGACCAGGCCTCGATGCCGCCGGCCTCGACCAGCTGCGCGGCGCGCTCGATGAACTCGAGCGTCTTCGGATGCGGCTGGCCGCTGTCCTTGTGCAGGAAGATCGGCAGCGGCACACCCCAGCTGCGCTGGCGCGAGATGCACCAGTCGGGCCGTCCGGCGATCATGTCGTGCAGCCGGGTGCGGCCGTTCTCCGGATAAAAGCTGGTCTGCTCGATGGCGTCCAGCGCCAGCTGGCGCAGCGTCTTCTCCGCCTTGTCGACGGTGAACACGCCGTCACCTTCGTCCATGCGCACGAACCACTGCGCCGCGGCGCGGTAGATCACCGGGCTCTTGTGGCGCCAGCAGTGCGGGTAGCTGTGGCTGATCTTGCTCTGGGCCATCAGGCGGCCGGCATCCTGCAGCGCCTGCGCGATGACCGGGTTGGCCTTCCAGATGTGCTGGCCGCCGAACAGCGGCAACTCGGCCTCGTAGACGCCGTTGCCCTGCACCGGGTTCTTGATGTCCTTGAACGTCATCCCGTGCGCCATGCACGAGTTGAAGTCGTCCACACCGTAGGCCGGCGCCGAGTGGACCACGCCGGTGCCGTCGTCGGCGGTGGCGTAGTCGGCCAGGTAGACGGGGCTTTCGCGGTCGAAGCCCGGATGCACGTGGGCCAGTGGGTGCTTGAACTTCAGCAGCTCGAGCGACTTGCCCGGCGTCACGGCGACCTGCCTGCCCTCGATGCCCCAGCGGGCCAGGCACTTCTCGACCAGCGCCTCGGCCACGACGAAGTAGCCGCGCTCGGTGTCCACCAGCGCATAGGGCAGCTCGGGGTTCAGGTTGAGCGCCTGGTTGGCGGGGATGGTCCAGGGCGTGGTCGTCCAGATGACGGTGAACGCGTCCTTGTCGAGCTTCTGCAGGCCGAAGGCCGCCGCCAGCTTGTCCGGCTCGGCGCTCAGGAAGGCCACGTCGACGGCGGGCGACTGCTTGTCGGCGTACTCGATCTCGAACTCCGCCAGCGAGGAGCCGCAGTCGAAGCACCAGTACACCGGCTTGAGGCCGCGGTACACGAAGCCGCGCTCGAACAGGCGCTTGAGCACGCGGATCTCGCCGGCCTCGTTCTTGAAGTCCATCGTGCGGTAGGGATGGTCCCAGTCGCCCAGCACGCCCAGCCGCTTGAAGTCGGCGCGCTGCTGGTCGATCTGCTCGCCGGCGTACTTGCGGCTCTTGGCCTGCACCTCGTCGCGCGGCAGGCCGCGGCCGAAGGTCTTCTCGATCTGGTTCTCGATCGGCAGGCCGTGGCAGTCCCAGCCCGGGATGTAGGCGGCGTCGAAGCCCTCGAGCTGGCGCGCCTTGACGATCATGTCCTTCAGGATCTTGTTGACCGCGTGGCCCATGTGGATCTGGCCGTTGGCATAGGGCGGGCCGTCGTGCAGCACGAACTTGGGCTTGCCCTGGCGCGCCACGCGCAGGCGCTGGTAGATGCCCTGGTCCTCCCATTCCCTGACCCAGCCCGGCTCGCGCTTGGGCAGGTCGCCGCGCATGGGGAAGGGCGTGTCGGGCAGGTTGAGCGTGGCGCGGTAGTCGGGCTTGGACGTGTCGGTCATGGCAGCGGCAATCGAAGAGGGCAGCCCCGGCGTGCGCGGGGCGGCGAGGCATGAAGAGAAGGGCGCGGAGGCGGCGAGGTGGGATGCACTGGGGCCGCGCGCCGGCTGAGCGCAGGAGAGGGCGGTCAGCCCTTCAAATTCGGTCGCGGGTGGTCTGACGGCGGACGGCGGCGTGGGTGGCCGCCTGTTGCGCGAAGTAGTCGCGCGCCTGACGGACGTCTTCGCGGATCGCGGCCGTCAACGAATCAAGCCCGTCGAAACGGGCTTCATCGCGCAGTTTTTGGAGGAGTTCCACGCGCACGAGTTTACCGTAGGCCTCCGCGGCCCCCAGGCGGGCGGCCAGGTCCGCCGGCCAGTCCAGCGCGTGGACTTCCAGCAGCACCCGCCCCGCGTCCTCGACGGTGGGGCGCACGCCCAGCGAGGCGACGCCGTCCAGCGCCGGGCCGTCGTCCCCGTCGATGCCGTGCACCCGCACCGCGAAGATGCCGTGCGCGGCCGGCTTGTCGTGGTCGAAGCGCAGGTTCAGCGTGCGGAAGCCGTCGCCGCGGCCGGGCGCGGTCTCGGCCAACTGGCGGCCCAGCTTCTGGCCGTGGATCACATGGCCGGAGATCGCATACGGCCGGCCCAGCAGCCGCGCCGCGCCGTCCATGTCGCCGGCGGCCAGCGCCTCGCGCACGGCCGAGCTCGACACCCGCAGCCCATGCACCTCGTAGCTCATCATCCGGGCGACGTCGAAGCCCAGGCGCTGCCCGGCGGCGTCCAGGGTCGCGTAGTCGCCCTGGCGCTTGGCGCCGAAACGGAAGTCGTCGCCGACGAGCACGTACTTCGCGCCCAGGCCCTCGACCAGCACCTGCTGGATGAAGTCCTGCGCCGGCAGCGAGGCCAGCGCCTCGTCGAAGCGCAGCACCACGACCTGGTCCACGCCGCAGCGCTCCAGCTCCTGCAGCTTGTCGCGCAGCGTGGCGATGCGCGCCGGCGCCAGTTCGGGCTTGCCGAGCTTGCTGGCGAAGAAGTCGCGCGGATGCGGCTCGAAGGTCAGCACGCAGGTCGGCAGGCCGCGGTGGCGGGCCTCGGACAGCAGCAGCGCCAGCATGGCTTGATGGCCACGGTGGACACCGTCGAAGTTGCCGATCGTCAGCGCGCAGTGCGCCGCGACGCCGGGATGGTGGAAGCCTCGGAAAACGTGCATGGGCCGGGATTATCTGCCGGCCGGGGGCCGTCGGTCAGGCCGCGGCGGCGGCCGGCGGCGCGGCTTCGGCCGACGGCGAGGCCGCCGGGCCGCGCAGGTGCTGCGTGACGACGGCCAGCAGCTCGTCCATCTCGAACGGCTTCACCAGGTAGCCGTCCATGCCGCTGGACAGGCAGCGGGCCCGGTCGTCGTCGATGGCGCTGGCGGTCAGCGCGACCACCGGCGTGCGCGGCAGCAGCCGGCGCGCCTCCTCCTGGCGCCAGGCCACGGTGGCCGCATAGCCGTCGAGCACCGGCATCTGGCAGTCCATCAGCACCAGGTCGAAACGCTGCGCGCGCAGCTGCTCGAGCGCGTCGCGGCCGTGTTCCGCCGGCGTCACGCGCAGGCCGCAGCGCTCCAGCATGGTCGTGGCGACGAGCAGGTTGACCGGGCTGTCGTCGACCAGCAGCACGCGGCCTTCGAGCCGCGGCAGCGGCGCCGCGGTCGAGGCCGCGGGCTCGGTCGATGCGGCGGGCGCGTCCGATCCAGGCAGCGCGGCGGACGGGGCGAGCGCCGTCGAGGACGGCGCCGGGGAGGCCACCTGCAGCGGCAGAGTGAACTCGAACACCGAGCCCTGGCCGGGCGCCGATGCGCAGCGCAGGTCGCCGCCCATCGCGCGCGCCAGTTCGCGCGAGATCGTCAGCCCCAGCCCCGCGCCATCGCGGCGCGCGCGGTGGTCGCCGGCGCGGCCGGCCTGCTCGAACGGGGCGAAGATGCGCTCGAGCTGGTCCGCCGGGATGCCGTCGCCGGTGTCCTTGACCGCGAAGCGCAGCAGCGTGCCCGCGCGCATGTCCAGCACCGACGAGACCTCGACGTCGACGCTGCCTCGGTCGGTGAACTTGATCGCGTTGCCGACCAGGTTGTGCAGCACCTGCTGGATGCGCGAGGCATCGCCCATCGCGCGCGCCGGCAGCTGCGGCGCGACGGTCAGCGAGAAGGCCAGGCCCTTGGCGCGCGCCGTCTCGCCCAGCAGGCGGCCGACGTCGCCGGCGACCTCGCGCAGGTCGAAGGGGCGGGCCTCGACGACCAGCTTGCCCGACTCGATGCGCGCCAGGTCCAGGATGTCGTTGACCAGCGTCATCAGGTGGCGGCCGGAGCGGCGCACGATCTCCACCTGCTCGCGCTGCTGCGGGCTGAGTTCGCCGCGCTCCAGCAGCTGGGCCATGCCGATGATGCCGTTCAGCGGCGTGCGGATCTCATGGCTCATCACCGCGACGAAGCGGCTCTTGCTGCTGCTGGTTTCCTCCGCCGCGTCCAGCGCGAGGCGGCGCTGCTCGGCCAGCCGGGCCTGCTCGAAGCGCAGCCGCAGCAGCTCCAGCGTGCGCGCCTCGATGCGGCGCGACTCGAGCACCGTCAGCAGCCAGAACATCGTCAGCCCACCGGCGCTGAGCCAGCCGGTGGTGCCGCCTTGCAGCGCCAGCCGGATCGCCAGCGGCGCGATCACCAGCGAGGCGAACAGCGCCTGCCCGCGCGCCCAGTGGCCCAGCGACACCATGGTGAAGGCGACCAGGCCGACCAGCGTGGTCATGACCGCGCCGTCGATCTCCGGCAGGTTGGGCGTGGCGAAGAGGGCGCCGATCACGCCCCAGGCCAGGCCGTCCAGCCCCAGGCCGACGAGGTAGCGCCGCTCCCGGCCCGGCGAGGCGCGCTCGACCAGTGGCAGCCGCAGGAAGCTGCGGGCTTCCAGCGCGCGCCAGGCCGAGATGCCCCAGCGCGCCGCCAGCCAGCCGAGCAGGTCCACGGCCGGCAGGTGCGACCACAGCAGCGCCACCGGCAGCAGGCTGAACAGCCCGCCGACGCAGGCCGGCATCGCCACGCGCGCCTGCAGGCTGGTCAGGCGTTCCGCCCGCACCTGCATGGCCACGCTGGCGCCGCCAGGATCCCCGTGATGTTTGATTTCAGGCACTCCCATACGACCCGGCCGTCGAGGATTCCGGCCGACCGCCCTCCAGATCGGTGGCGCCGCTTCGCGGGCGGCGTCCAAGTGGCGCGTTTCTACCGAAGGTCGTGGGCGGCGAGGCTCGGGGACTTCCCGGGGACCGGCCGGTGCCCGTGCGCGGGCGGGGTGCCGGCGGGCGACTGACGCCCATCCGGCTCGATGGTTAAGCCGAACCCGGATCGGTCATCGCCAGCTCGCGTTGATGCTCGTCGAGCCAGATCCAGCCGCCGGACGGCAGCTCGGCCGGCAGGTCCAGCGCGCCGATGCGCTGGCGGTGCAGCGCCAGCACCCGGTTGCCGACCGCCGCGACCATGCGCTTGGCCTGGTGGTAGCGGCCCTCGGTGAGCGCCATCTGCAGGCGGCCGTCGGGCAGGCGCTCGGCGGACACGGCGCGCACCGGCTCCTCGGCCAGTTTGGGATTGCGCTCCTCCAGCAGCACGCCCTCGACGAGGCGGCGCAGTTGGCCCTCGTCCAGCTCGGCCTTGCAGCTCGCCTGGTAGAGCTTGGGCACGTGGTACTTGGGGCTGGTGAGCTTGTGCTGCAGCGGGCCGTCGTCGGTCAGCAGCAGCAGGCCGGTGGTGTCCTCGTCGAGCCGGCCCACCGGCTGGATGTCGCGGTTGCGCAGCGGCTCGGGCAGCAGCGAGAACACGCTCGGATGATGGCTGGGCTTGCGCGAGCACTCGTAGCCCGCCGGCTTGTGCAGCAGGATCAGCGCCTTCTCGTGATACGGCCAGGCCTGGCCTTCGACCTCGAAGACCAGGCCGGCGGTGTCGAAGGCCTGCCGCGGGTCCTCGACGAGCTCGCCGGCGACCGACACCAGGCCGTGCTCGACCAGCGCCGCGCAATGCCGGCGGGTGCCGAAGCCCTGGCTGAAGAGGATCTGCGCGATGGCGACCGGCTTGGCGGCCTTGGCGGGGGTGGGGGAACTCGAACTCATGGGGCGGGATTGTCGCCGCGGCCGCGGGGCGGCCCGTCGTCCGGTCGTCCGTCAGCCCGGCCGGACCGCGTCCACCACGGCCCGGGCCACGACCTCGGCGGCCAGCGCGCCGAGCAGCGTCATGTCGCCGTCGATCTCGGCGGCGCCGGTCGCCAGCGCGAACAGCACGTCGCCGTCCATCACCGTGTGCACCGGCTGGATCGCGCGGGCCAGCCCGTCGTGCGCGATCTGCGCCAGCTTGGTCGCCTGGGGCTTGGTCAGGCGCGCATCGGTGGCGATGACGCCGATCGTCGTCGCGCTGCCTTGCAGCGCGCGGCCGGGACGCTCGCCGTCCAGCAGCGCCTGCACCGTCGAGCAGGCGCGGCCGTCCGGGCCGCGCGGGCCGGCGAGCACCTGGCCGCCCTGCGGGTCGACGACGTCGCCCACCGCGTTCACCACGACCATCGCCGCCAGCGTCACCTCGCCCAGGCGCAGCGAGGCCATGCCCAGGCCGCCGGGCATCGCGCGGTCCACGCCCAGCAGCTTGCCCACCGTCGCGCCGGTGCCGGCGCCGACCGGGCCGCGCGCGTGCTCTGCCGCAGAGGCCGCGTCGCAGGCCGCGCGACCCGCGGCGGCATCGGGCGCGGTCGCCGCGTCGTGGCGCCACAGGTCGAAGATCACCGCCGCCGGCACGATGGGGACGCGCACCTGGCCGACGGGGAAGCCGTGGCCGCGTTCGGCCAGCCAGTGCATCACGCCGTCCGCGGCGGCCAGGCCGAAGGCGCTGCCGCCGCTCAGCAGGACCGCGTGGACCTGCTGGACTGTGTTCTCGGGACGCAGCAGGTCGGTCTCGCGGGTCCCGGGCGCGGCGCCGCGCACATCGACGCCGGCGGTCGCGCCGGCCTCGCACAGCACGACGCTGCAGCCGGTGGGGGCCGACGGGTGGGTGTAGTGGCCGAGCTTCAGCCCGGCGACGTCGCACAGGCTACCGGCGTCGGCGCGCGCGGCGCCGGCGGGGACGACCGGCTCGCTCAAGGCTTGCCGCCCTGGCTCGGCGCCTGAGGCTGCGGTTGCGGCTTGAGGCTGCCGCAGTCGGCACCGAGGTAGCGGGCCTCGCCGGTGGAGCGCAGCACCTCGGTATTGCCGTCGCGCTGCACGCGGACCTCGCTCCTGGTCCGGTAATGGTCGGTGCCCAGGAAGGTGATCTCGTTCGTCCCCTCGGACGCGGGGTTGGTGCAGCGGAAGTTGACCAGCATCCGGTCGCCGGTGCGCTTGCTGTCGTGCTCGCACTTGCCTTCGGTCTTCGGGATGCCGGCGCGGTCCGCCTGTTCCCGCGTCACGCAGGACTTGAGCGTCAGCTCGCCGCCCTGGAAGTTCATGCTGACGCCGTTCTTCGACATCATCGATTCCAGCTGCTTGCGCTGCTCCGGCGGCAGCGCGGCCATCTGCTTCTGCATCTGCTCCATCTGCGCCTGG
The DNA here is from genome assembly GCF_052044995.1 of Roseateles sp. 22389. Lineage (NCBI taxonomy): Bacteria > Pseudomonadati > Pseudomonadota > Betaproteobacteria > Burkholderiales > Sphaerotilaceae > Roseateles > Roseateles sp. 22389. The sequence continues at coordinate 48,221 of NZ_JBQEOF010000027.1, read as the reverse complement.
CGCTGCGGATCGAGCTCGGGCTTCTGCTTGATTTCCCACAGCCCGGGCTTGAAGTCCTGGGCGGCGGCGGTCATCGCCGCGCCGGCCAGCAGCAGGCCGGCGAGGAAGGAGGTGGCGGCGGAGGTCGCGTTCGACATGGCGTTCTCCCTGCTGCGAAGGCAGCGAGGCTCGCCGAGTGTAGGGGCCGCCGCCGGGCGGTGTCAGGTGTCAGGCGAAGACGCCGGCCGTGTCCTGCATGCGGCGGCTGACCTCGCCCAGGTGATGCAGCGAATCGCCGTACTGCATCTCCATGAGCGTGAGCCGCTTGAAGTAATGGCTGCCGACATACTCGTCGGTCACGCCGATGCCGCCATGCAGCTGGATGCACTGCTGGCCGACGAAGCGCATCGCCTGGCCGAGCTGTACCTTGGCCTGCGAAACCGCGCGGCGGCGCGCCTCGGCCGGCTCGCCCAGCTTGAGCGTGGCGAAGTAGCTCATCGAGCGCGCCAGCTCCAGCTGCATCTTGATGTCGGCCATGCGATGGCGCAGCGCCTGGAAGCTGGCGATGGCGACGCCGAACTGCTTGCGCGTGTTCAGGTATTCCGCCGTCAGCGCGACGAAGCGGTCCATCGCGCCGACCGCCTCCGCCGCCTGCGCCGCGATGGCGATGTCGACCGCGTGTTCCAGCACCGCGAGGCCACGGTCGGGACCGACCAGCAGCGTGGCGGGCGCGTCCTTCAGCGTCAGCTCGGCAGCGCGCGAGCCGTCGTGCAGCGCATAACCGCGCAGCGCGACGCCGGCAGCCTCCTTGGCGACCAGGTACAGCGCGATGCCCGCGTCGGCGCCGCCGGCGCGCGCCGGCACGATGAAGGCGTCGGCCGCGTCACCGGCGGGCACCACGCTCTTCAGGCCGGTGAGCCGGTGATCCGCCGTGGCCAGCGTGTCGCACACCTCGAGCCGGTAGCGCGCGCGGCGCTCCTGGTGCGCGAGCACGACCAGCGCCTCGCCGCCCGCGATGCGCGGCAGCCACTCGCCTTGCGTGTCCTCGCCGGACTGCGCCAGCACCGCTGGCGCGACCAGCCCGCCCTGCGCATAGGGCTCCATCACCAGGCCGCGGCCCAGTTCCTCCATGACGACCATCGCCTCGACCGGGCCGAAGCCCAGGCCGCCGTGGGCCTCGGGCACCGCCAGCGCGGTCAGGCCCAGGCCGGCCAGGGCGTTCCAGACCTCGCGCGAGAAGCCGCCCGCGCGCACGATCGCGCGGCGCTGCTCGAAGCCGTAATCCTTGTCGACGTAGCGCCGCACCGCGTCGCGCAGCGAGTTCTGGTCTTCGGTGAAATCGAAATCCATGTCGTGTCTCCTGCCTCAGCCCAGCACGGTCTGCGCGACGATGTTGCGCTGCACCTCGTTGGAGCCGCCGTAGATCGTCGTCTTGCGATAGTTGAAGTAGTGGCTCGCGAGCGGCGCGCAATGGGCCGCGCCGACGTGGTCGCCCTGCCAGCCGGCCTCCATGGCCTCATGGATGAAGGGCGTCGCGTAGGGGCCGGCGGCCAGCATCATCAGCTCGGTGTAGCGCTGCTGGATCTCGCTGCCGCGGATCTTCAGCAGGCCCGCCACGTCCAGCGACTGCTTGCCGCTGCTCTCGGCCGAGAGCACGCGCAGCACCATCATCTCCAGCGCGACGATGTCCACCTCCAGCAGCGCGATCTGGTCGCGGAAGCGCGCGTCCTCGCGATCGCCGCCGAGCAGCCCTTCGGCCTTGGCGATGCGCTTGAGCCGCTCCAGCTCGCGCTTGGCGCGGTTCACGTCGGCGATGTTGGTGCGCTCGTGCGCGAGCAGGTACTTGGCGTAGGTCCAGCCCTTGTTCTCCTCGCCGACCAGGTTCTCCGCGGGGACCTCGACGTTGTCGAAGAACACCTCGTTCACCTCGTGCTCGCCGTCGAGCATGATGATCGGCCGCACGGTCACGCCGGGCGACTTCATGTCGATCAGCAGGAAGGAGATGCCGGCCTGCGGCTTGACCGAGGCGTCGGTGCGCACCAGGCAGAAGATCCAGTCGCCGTACTGGCCCAGCGTGGTCCAGGTCTTCTGGCCGTTGACGATGTAGGTGTCGCCGCGGCGCTCGGCGCGGGTCTTCACCGAGGCCAGGTCCGAGCCCGAGCCCGGCTCGCTGTAGCCCTGGCTCCACCAGACGTCGCCGCTCATGATGCCGGGGAGGTGGCGCTCCTGCTGCTCGCGCGAGCCGAAGGCCATGATCACCGGCGCCACCATCACCGGCCCGAAGGGCACCACGCGCGGCGCGCCGGCCAGGGCGCATTCCTCCTCGAAGAGATGGCGCTGCACCGCGTTCCAGCCCGGCCCGCCGAACTGCTTGGGCCAGGCCCAGCCATGCCAACCCTGCTTGCCCAGGATGCGGGCCCAGCGCTGCAGATCGTCCTTGTTCAGGCGCAGCGCGTTGTGCACCTTGTGGCTGATGTCCTGGGGCAGGTGCTCGGCCACCCAGCGGCGGATGTCGGCCCGGAAGGCCTGCTCCTCGGGCGTGAAGTTGAGGTCCATGCGTGTCTCCTGCGGTCTTCGATGTCGGGCCGGCGCCCTGGCGCGTGGTGGGCGCGGTCGGCGCTGTCGGTGAGCTGCGCGGGGTTTTAGCACGAGCGTTCGCTTTTGCCCTGTCCCGACCGGGACAAGCCCAGGGACATGCCCGAGCCGCGCGAGAATGCGCGGCTTCCCGGTTCCCGCTCCGCCGCCGCCACGCCATGACCGCCGCCTTCCCGACCGCCCTGCCGCGCCCCGTGCTCGCCCTCCATGGCGGCGCCGGGACCCTCCGCCGCGACCGCATGAGCGCCGCGATGGAAGCGGCCTACCGCGCCGCGCTGACGGCCATCCTGGCCGACGGCGCCCGGCAGCTCGCGCGCGGCGACGCGGCGATGGACGTCGCGGTCGAGGCGGTGCGCCGGCTCGAGGAGTGCGAGCTGTTCAACGCCGGCAAGGGCGCGGTCTACACCGCCGACGAGCGCCATGAGCTGGACGCCAGCGTGATGGACGGGCGCGACCGCGCGGCGGGCGCGGTCGCCGGCGTGACGCGGGTGCGCAACCCGGTGCTCGCGGCGCGCGCGGTGATGGACCACAGCGGCCATGTGCTGCTGATCGGCCCGGCCGCCGAAACCTTCGCGTTCGACCAGGGCCTGGAGCGCGTCGAGCCGACCTGGTTCGGCACGACGCAGCGCCTGGCGCAGCTGCGGCAGGCGAGGGCGCTCGCACAGGGGCAGGTGCTGGATCACGACGGGCAGTCGGCCATGGCGCACGATGCGCCGGCCGCCGCGCCGGAGCCCGGCGGCCCGATCGACGACCGGACCAAGTTCGGCACCGTCGGCGCGGTCGTGCGCGACGCCGCCGGCCACCTGGCCGCCGCGACCTCCACCGGCGGCATGACCAACAAGCGGCCGGGGCGCGTGGGCGATTCGCCGATCCCGGGCGCGGGCTGTTATGCCGACGATCGCAGCGTGGCCGTCTCGTGCACCGGCACGGGCGAGGCCTTCATCCGCGCGGCCGCCGCGCACGAGGTGGGCGCGCTGATGCGCATCGGCGGACTGCCGCTGGCCGAGGCCTGCGCGCGCGTCGTCTTCGACGAGCTGCCCCAGGTCGGCGGCGACGGCGGCCTGATCGCGGTCGACGGGCTGGGCAATGTCTGGCTGGGCTTCAACACCGAGGGCATGTACCGCGGCTGGGTCGAGGCCGGCGGCGAGCCGCTCGTGAGCATCTACCGCGACGAATGACGCGCCCGCTCCTGGAACGACCGATGCGACATCGATCCGCCGTCCTGCTGATGCTGCTGGTGACGCTGCTGTGGAGCAGCGCCGGCGCGGTGTCGCGCCACCTGGACTCGGCGCGCGGCTTCGAAGTGACCTTCTGGCGCAGCGCCTTCAACGCGCTGGCGCTGACGCTGCTGCTGCCGATGCTGCGCGGGCGCGACTACTGGCGCCAGGCGCTGCCGCGGCTGCGGCGCTCGCCGTCGGTGCTGGGCTCGGGGCTGTGCTGGGCGGTGATGTACACCGCCTTCATGCTGGCGCTGACGATGACCGGCGTGGCCAACGTGCTGGTGACGATGGCGCTGGGGCCCTTGCTGACGGCGCTGTTCGCGCGCGTGTTCCTGCATCAGCGCCTGGCGGCGCGGACCTGGGTCGCGATCTGGATCGCGAGCGCCGGCATCGCCTGGATGTTCGCGAGCGAGATGCGCGCCGGCGCCCACGCCTGGCTGGGCATGGGCGTCGCGCTCGCCGTGCCGGTGGCGGCGGCCAGCAACTGGACGCTGCTGCAGGCGCGGGCCGGCGACGGCGCGACGGACCTGCTGCCGGCCGTGTGGCTGGGCGCGATGCTGTCCGCCGCCGCGACGCTGCCGCTGGCCTGGCCCTTCGAGGCCTCCGGCCGCGACCTGCTGCTGCTGGCCGGGCTGGGCGTGTTCCAGCTGGCCGTGCCCTGCCTGATCGTCGTGCGCCTGACGCGGGTGCTGCCGGCGGCGGAGGTGGCGCTGCTGGGCCTGATGGAAGTGCTGCTGGGGGTGCTCTGGGCCTGGCTGATCGCGGGGGAGGCGCCGTCCCCGGCGGCGCTGCTCGGCGGTGTTATGGTGCTGGCCGCGTTGATTGGCAATGAGCTGCTGGGCGCCTGGCGCCGCCCGGCCGCTTCCAAGAGTGGAGAGATGTCGTTGTGATTCCGTCGCTGCAATCCGAAGGACTGGTCCTGGCCGAGGTCAATGGCTGCCTCGGCCTGATCACCTTGAACCGTCCGCAGGCGCTCAATGCGCTGTCGCTGGCCATGATCCGCGACATGACCGTGCTGCTGAGCGCCTGGCGCGACGATCCGCGCATCCAGGCCGTGGCGGTGCTGGGCGCGGGGCGCGAGGGCAAGCCCGCGGCCTTCTGCGCCGGCGGCGACATCCGCTTCTTCCACCAGGCCGCGCTGGCGGGCGACGCCGCGCTGGACGCGTTCTTCACCGAGGAATACGCGCTCAACCACCTGATCCACCAGTTCCCCAAGCCCTACATCGCGCTGATGGACGGCGTGGTGATGGGCGGCGGCATGGGGATCAGCCAGGGCGCCAAGCTGCGGGTGCTGACCGAGCACTCGAAGCTGGCGATGCCCGAGACCAACATCGGCCTGTTCCCGGACGTGGGCGGCGGTTATTTCCTGTCGCGCTGCCCGGGGCACAGCGGCGAATGGCTGGCGCTGACCGGCCAGGTCATCGGCGCGGGCGATGCGATCGAACTGGGCCTGGGCGACGTGTTCGTGCGCAGCAGCGAGCTGCCGGCGATCATCGCGGCCTTCAAGACCGGCGCGCAGGACAGCGCCGAGCATGTCGTGGCGACGGTGATGGAGCGCGTGGACCTGGCGCCGGTGGCCGAGCACTGGAACGCGCGGGCGCTGATCAACCGCCATTTCTCGGCGGCGTCGGTGCCGGCGCTGTTCGCGTCGCTGGCGGCGGATGCGGATCCCTGGGCGCAGCAGGTGCTGGCGACGCTGGGCAAGCGCTCGCCGCTGATGATGGCGGTGACGCTGGAGCAGATCCGGCGCGCGCGCGCGATGAGCCTGGCGGACGACCTGCGCATGGAGCGCGACCTGGTGCACCACTGCTTCCACCTGCGGCCCGGCGCGGCCAGCGAGACGGTGGAGGGCGTGCGCGCGCTGGCGATCGACAAGGACCATGCGCCGAGGTGGAATCCGGCGCGGGTCGAGGACGTGTGCCGTGCCGACGTCGAGGCCTTCTTCCGCAGCCCCTGGCCGGCGGCGGAGCATCCGCTGCGGGCGCTGGACTGAGCGCCCCGGCCGCCGCCGACTGACGCTGCGCTGACGCGCCGGGACGNCAGCGCAGGGGGGATGGCCTACTCGTCTGAGTCCCCCCCAACGAAACGCTCTTCCGAGGGAATCGACAAACGCGTCTTCGCGCCGAAACTGCTGGCCTTCCCGGGATGAGTCCCGCAAGTAGGAGTTGGAGCGATGACGATGAACGAGCAGTTGGCGCGGGCGCGATCCGTGGTGGCGAATCTGCCGCCGTTGGCGGGCCGCCCGCGGGTGAGCTATGACGACCTGGTCGCGGTCTTGTGCGAGCCGAGTGCGATGTTCGGTGCGCCGAGCGCGGTCCGGGCGACCGCCCGCCCGGATCGGCCGAGCCTGGATGGGGACTGGCTGGCGGAGATCCTGAATCAGATCGTTGCGTTCCGGGGCATCCCGTGCACCACGATGATGGAAACCGTCCAGATGGCCGCGGAGATGGTGCGGCGCCGCGGACTCGCGATCTGCGATGGCCCGGCGGTGGACGTCTGGGTGTTGGACGAGGGCACGGATGATGTCCAGATGCGCTACATCCTGCGCCTCGATGCACCGCACCATGTGGCGGCCGACCTGGACGATGCGTTGACGTGGTGGCTCTGCGAGTTGGAGATGTGCCGCCCCGGGTTCACGTTTTCGTTCTCGGGAGCGTGGACGGAAGAAGACCTCCGGCGTCTGCGTGAGCGCGCCGAAGAGCTCGTGCAGACGACGCGAGGAGACACGCATGCCGATCTCCCATCGTGATCTTCTGAACCAGGCCAAGGGCCTGGCCGTGCCGGAGGAGGCCGTGTTCCGAGCGCTGGTGGGGCGGGCGTACTACGCCTGTTATCACTGCTGTCGCGAATGGGAGAGGACGCTGCCGGAGCCCGGCAAGACCCGATCCAGCACAAAGGGTGTCCACCAGCAGCTGATCGAACGTTTGCAGCGCCCCGACAAGCGTTGCAGCAAGGATCAGGTGAAGCGCTCGGAGTGGTTGGCTCGGCAACTTGGCACCTTGCGAGCGCTTCGACTGCGTGCTGACTATCGCCTGGACGAGGGCATCTCGGACGAGGAGGCGAACGCTCAGGTCAGCCTCGCTGACGCCGTGTTCAAGCGATGCGACTGGGGCGTGAAGACTGGCAGGCAGGACTGACGGGCAGAAAACGACAGTCCCGCGCCTGCATCACTCGCTGATGGTCTTCGTCACCAAGGCTGGGTCCTTCGCGATGTCGGCCTCGGAGAACGGCATCCGCTGCCACTGTCCCGCGCTGTAGGCGCGCGTGTAGTCGCTGAAGTGCGGGGACGCCGGATCGTCGCTCTGCGAGAAGGTGAGGAAGGTGTAGGCCTCGACGCCCTCGCTGGGGAAACGCACCACCTGCATGTAGCTGTTGGCGCTGGTCGCCGTGTTGAGGTCGTAACCTCCCTGGTCGAGCCGGCTGAGCGCGCAGGCCACGGTGAAGTAGCCCTGCGCGCCGCAGCCGCCGAACATCGGGATCTTCTCCGTGCCGCGCGTCGCGAACAGCGTTTCGCCCCGGGTTGCCGTCAGCGCGAAGCCGCTGGCCTGCACCCGCAGGATGGCCGCGCCGAAGGCCTGCAGCAGCGTGGACCGCAGCGCGGGATTGAGGTCGCGCGGCGTGCGCAGCGGATCGGCGCTGCTGAAGGGCACCTGGAACAGCGAGGCCTCGGGTACCCGCGACGCGCGGGTCCAGAACTCGTCCCACAGGTGCGCGCCGCGCGAGCCCACCAGCCCCTTGCCATCCCAGGCCTGCAGCGCCGCGCAGGCCTCGGCGGGGTCGACGTTGCGCGCCGGGCTGAAGGTCTCGCCGGTGGCGGAGTCGCCGGTCACTGCGATCGTCGTCGCCGGCGCGCAGAACATCGCCAGCGCCTGGTCCTTGAAGAGCTCCGCGGTGAGCGCGCGGCTGTTGATCACCATCGCGCGCACGGTCTCGCTGGTGGCCTTGTTGCCGGCCAGGCCGTCGCTGCCGGCCAGCCGGTCCTGGACCAGCAGGTGCGCCAGCCGCGAGCGGAAGCTGATCGACGCGGTGCCGGCCGGCCCGAGGATGTCCGGATAACCGGTGAGCGGCGCGGCCGCGTTGGCAAGCCAGTAGCTGTCGTTGCTGTTGAGCACGTAGTCGTCACGCAGCAGGCTGGGCATGCGGGAGGTGCCGAGCGCGCCCGGCTGCTTGGAATCGGCATCGGTCTGCCAGTCGCAGCTGCTCCGCGACCCGTCGAGCACCGGCGTGCGGGGCAGGGCCGCGCTGAGCGCCGTCGTCAGCGCGGTCGCGCAGTTGCTCAGCTGCGACGGCGAGACATTGGGCATCGCGCCGATGTCGGCGTACCAGGCCTGAGAGCCGCCACGGGCCACGGCCACCGTGTTGACCCAGGGGATGGCGGATTCCTCGCGCTGGATGGTCGCCACCTCGTCCAGCGTCCTGGCCTGGCTCCAGCGCAGCCAGACGCGGAACACGCGGAAGTTCTCCGCGTTGATGTCCCGGATCGCGAAGACGGTGTTGCTGTTCCAACCCAGCGCCGCGTTGAGCGCGCCGAGGTTGACGATCGGGCCGTACTGGGACTCGTAGAGCGTGCGCGTGACCGGCGCGACGCTGCCGTCGGCCTGCTTCACCTGCACGGTGATCTCGCGGGCGGTCATCTTCGTCGCGACGCCGTCGCGCAGGTAGCTGGTTGGGTCGCCGGGCACCAGCGTCAGCTGGAACAGGCCATAGCGCCGCGCCGTCGACACGGTGTGGCTCCAGGCGATGTGGTCGGTGTAGCCGATCTGGATGACGGGCACCGCCAGGAAGGAGGTGCCGGCGACGTCGAGTTCACCCGGAATGGTGAGGTGCGCCTGGTAGAAGCGATCCGGCCCGCGCCAGTACCAGTGCGGATTGCCGAACAGCAGCGGGCTGCCGTCGCCGGTGGCCGCGGTGCCGAAGCCGATCATGTTGCTGCCCACGCCGTCATGGCCGCCGACCTGGAAGGTCGGCAGACGGTCCATGGCCAGTTGCAGGCGCCCGGAGGGACGCGCAGCCTTCGTCGCCGTCGCCGTCGCCGTCGCCGTCGCCGTTGCCGTTGCCGTCACCGTAGCCGTGGTTGTGGCCGTCGCCGGACTGGCCGCGGCCGGCGGCGTCGCGTTGGCGATGGGCGCGACGAAGTTGCTGTAGCCCGCCGCGAAGTGCGCCGCATACAGGCGCCGGAAGACGTCGGTGTCGCTGATCGGCACGACCCAGGCCTCGTTGCGGCAGGCCGCATGGGCACTGGGCTCGGCGCCGGCCTTGATCTCGCGGACATAGCGGTTGTAGCCGGCGGCGAAACCCGCCACGAGTTGCTTGAGCTTGTCCGGCTGCGCGGCGATGAGCCGCTGCATCACCGCGTCGTTGAGCACGTGCCGGTGATAGAAGTCGGCATCGAGGTTGCGCGGCTGGCCGATGGTGCCCTGGAAGGGGATGGTCGCGTCGGCGCCGAAGTGGCGGGAGCGCTCGCCGCGGAAGGTCAGCATCGAATTGGCGATCGTGCACAGGTCGTCCTGGGCCTGCGCATATCCGTAGCCGTAGCCGGCACCTCCCCAGTCCGGCGCCTTGATGTGCGGCACCCCCATCGTGGTGCGGCGGATCTCCGCGCGGTAGGTGGCGGCGGGTTCGCCGCCGTCGTCGCTGTCGCCGTTGCAGCCGGCCAGCAGCGCGGCCATTCCCAGGGTCAGCGCGAGCAGCGGCCGCCGGCCGCCTCGAACGGAAATTCGCATGTCTTGTCTCCCTTGTGCCTGTCGCGGCCCGGGCGGGCCGGAGCGCCACAAGGATAGGGCGAGGAGCGCCAGCCGAGCCGACCGCACCGCGTTTCCAGGCGTTTCCGCCACTATGATGCGAGGAATTCTCATTTGAGAACTGTTCGCACTGATGACATGAACGTCACCGTCTCACCGACCCCCGCCGCGCGCCGCGTCGGCACATCGCGCGCTGGCGCGCTGGCGCGGCTGCGGTACGTGCTGCCCTTGCTCTCGCGCATCGTCGCGGCGGTGGGCGGCGGTTACGCGCTCGCCGCGCTGGCCAGCGTCGCGGTGCTGGCGCTGCCCGTCAGCCGCATCCAGGCCGTCATCGGCGGCATGCTGGGCAGCTTCGCGGTCTACGTGGCCGCGGTCGTGTGGGTCTTCGCGGTGCGCAGCGCCACCCGCGCCTGGATCGGCCTGCTGGTGGCCGCGCTGCCGTTGCTGCCGTTGGCATGGTCCGTCTGGCATGGCGCCGCGCCGGCCGTCTCGCCATGAGCGCCCCTGACCTTTCCCCTCACGCCACGCCCGACGCCGCCAGCGGTATCGGAGCGCGCGTCCCGGCCGCGCCGCGCGGCCTCCGGCAGACGATGTCCGACCTGCACATCTGGACCGGATTGCTGCTGGGCTGGTTCCTGTTCGCGATGTTCCTCACCGGGACGGTCAGCTATTTCAAGGAAGAGCTGTCGCAATGGATGCGGCCCGAGATCGCGCACCAGGCCGACCGGCCGGAGGCGGCCGTCGTGGCGGGACGCATCGCCAAGACGCTGGAGACCGTCGCGCCCCGCACCACTCAATGGAGCCTGCGCCTGCCCGACGAGCGCCACCCGATCGCGAACGCCTTCTGGCGCGTGCCGCCCAAGGATGGCGCCAAGCGTGCCTTCAAGGACGCCAACTTCGATCCGCAGACCGGCCTCAAGGTCGCGGCCCGCGAGACGCCGGGCGGTGAATTCTTCTACCGCTTCCACTTCCAGTTCCATTACCTGCCGGTGACCTGGGGGCGCTGGCTGGCCGGGCTGGCGGCGATGTTCATGCTGGTGGCCATCGTCAGCGGCGTGATCACCCACAAGAAGATCTTCACGGACTTCTTCACCTTCCGATGGGGGAAGGGCCAGCGGTCCTGGCTGGACGCGCACAACGCGCTGTCGGTGTTCGGGCTGCCCTTCCACCTGATGATCACGTACACCGGGCTGGTGACGCTGATGACGCTCTACATGCCGTGGCCTGAGATGGCCGGCATCGAGTCGCCAGCGATGAAGCGGCAGCTGACCTCGGAAATGAATGCCTTCCTCCAGCCGGCCAAGCCGTCCGGCGAGGCGGCGCCGCTCGCGTCGATCGAGGCGATGGTGCGCGAGGCCGAGCGGCGCTGGGGCCCGGGCAGCGTGGCGCGGGTGACCGCGGCCAATCCGGGCGACGCGGCGGCGCGCGTGGCGATCGCGCGCGGCGAGGGCGGGCGGCTGTCGATGAGCCCCCAGTACCTGCTGTTCGACGGCGTCTCCGGTCGCGTGGTCGAGGAAAAGCAGGGCGTGGGCGCGGCGGCCGAGACGCGGGGCGTGATGTACGGGCTGCACTTGGGGCGCTTCGGCGATGGCGCCACGCGCTGGCTGTATTTCCTCGTCAGCCTGGCCGGCACCGCGATGGTCGGCACTGGCCTGGTGATGTGGACGGTCAAGCGACGCCAGAAGCTGGCCGATCCGGAGCGGCCCCATCTGGGCTTCCGGATCGTGGAGCGGCTCAACATCGCCGCGATCGCCGGCCTGCCGCTGGCGATGGCGGCCATGCTCTGGGCCAACCGGCTGCTGCCGCTGGACCTGGCGCGGCGCGGCGAGTGGGAGATCCACGTCGTCTTCATCGTCTGGGCGCTGGCGCTGGCGCATGCGGTGCTGCGGCCGCCGCGGCGCGCCTGGATCGAGCTGTTCGTGCTGGGCGCCGCGGCCCTGGCGCTGCTGCCGGTGCTCAATGCGCTGACGACGGATCGCCCGTTGTGGCGCAGCCTGGCGCAGGGCGACTGGGCCTTCGCCGGCGTCGAGCTCGTGGGACTGGCCTTCGCGGCGCTGCTCGCCGGGCTGGCGAGGCGTGTGGCGCGGCATCGGTCCAAAGCGGCGCGGTCAGGCCGGGCGAGGGCCATCGGAACGCCGGCACGACCAGCGGCCGACGCCGCCGCGGCGGTGGAGGGCGCGCGATGACGCACCTCGCCAGCCTGCTGATCTGCGTCGGGGCCTTCGCCGCGCTGGCGATGGCGACGGAGCGCGCCCAGCAGGACGTCCTGGAACGCGCGTTGTCGCGAGACGCGACGCGCGCGCTGCGGATCATCGGCTGGGCGCTGCTGCTCGCGAGCCTGGCGATCGTCGTCGGCGCGCAGGGCTGGGGCCTGGGGCTGGTGAGCTACAGCGGGCACACGAGCGTCGCGGCCGGCCTTGTCTTCCTGGGGCTGATCGCGCGCCAGCGGCGCAAGGGCTGAGGGCGCCCGGGCGGGCCTCGGGTCGGTGAGGCGTCAGCGGGCCGGTGCCGACGCCGGCGTCGACACCGCCGCCGAAGCGGCGGCGGCCGGCAGCAGCGTGGCGCGGGCCTCGGCCTGGCGCAGGAAGTTGTCGTAGGCGCGGGTGGCGTCGTCGGCGTCGCGGCTGCGCAGCATCATGACCACCGTGCTGTGGCGGGTGAGGGCGGCGAAATACTCCTGCGTCTCCGCGCTCCAGACCAGGCGCACGACCTCGTCGCCAAAGCGCTGGCGGCGCAGGGTCTCCACCGCGCTGCCGAAGAAGCGCAGGTCCGGGCCGTCGGAGATCGGCGTCAGCGGCACGGCCGGCAGCAGCGGCTCGGGGAGCGCGGCCTCGGTCATCCGGCCCAGCAGCACCGGGCGCCCGACCTCGCCGGCGGCGGCCATGCGCCGGAAACTGTCGAAACGTTGCCAGGCCTCGGCCTCGTCGGACGACACCAGCGTGCGCCGCAGCTCGCCGTGCTGCAGGACGGCCACGTAGAAGCGCCGAGGCGCCGCGTTCGACCAGACCTCGATCGAGACATCGTCGACCTCGACGCGCCGCATCAGCAGCAGCGTGCGAGCGGCCAGACGCGCGCGCAGCTCGTCGATGTCCGCAGCCTCGGCGTTCACCGCCGGCGCGGCGGTGGCGACCGTGGCGACGGATGCCGTCGCCGCAGCCGTCGCTGCCAGCGCCGTCGCTTTCGGGGTGCCGACCGGCTTGGCGATGCCCGTCGACGTCGAGCGTCTGGCGTCCTTCGAGCCCGTCGATGCCTTCGACGCTTGCGAGGCCTTCGATGGCTTCGAAGCCTTCGATGTCTTCGAGGCTTTCGGGCCCGTCGACGTCTTCGCGGCGCTCGTCGTTTTCGCGACTGGCGCGGCTTTCGCGGTTTTTGGGGCCCGCGTGGACGACGCCGAGTTCCGCTTGGACGACTGGGCGCTGGTGGTCTTCGCGCTGTTCGCCACCTTCGCCGGCGCCGCGGTCTCGGTCGCGGCCAGGGCCCGCGGCAGGGGCAGCCACGCCGAGATCAACAGCGCGAGGACGGAGCCGCGGAGACGCCAAAGGCTCCGGAGCGGGCGAGGGGACGGGTACATGAGCGGTCGGCATGGTACGACGCCGCGTGCTTCCTTGGCAGGCGGGCGCAGCGCCCGGGCGTGTGGGGATTCGCGCTCCGGGATAATCCGCGCCCATGTCCCCGACGTTCTCCCCCTGGCGCCTGTCCGTCGCTCCCATGCTGGACTGGACGACCGCCGATTGCCGTTTCCTGCATCGGCTGCTGACGCGCCACGCGCTGCTCTACACCGAGATGGTGACCACCGGCGCCATCCTGCACGGCGACCAGCCGCGTCACCTCGACTTCAACCCGGAGGAGCATCCGGTCGCGCTGCAGCTGGGCGGCTCCGAGCCGGCCGACCTGGCCGCCTGCGCCCGGCTGGCCGAGCAGTGGGGCTATGACGAGGTCAACCTGAATTGCGGCTGCCCCAGCGAGCGCGTGCAGCGCGGCGCGTTCGGCGCCTGCCTGATGGCCGAGCCGGCGCTGGTCGCCGATGGCGTCAAGGCGATGCGTGATGCCGTCTCCATCCCGGTCACCGTCAAGCACCGCATCGGCATCGACCGGATCGAGAGCTACGACTTCGTGAGGGACTTCGTCGGCCAGGTCGCCGAGGCCGGCTGCGAGGTCTTCATCGTCCATGCGCGCAACGCCTGGCTGCAGGGGCTGTCGCCGAAGGAGAACCGCGACATCCCGCCGCTGCGCTACGAGCTGGTCCATCGCCTCAAGCGCGAATTCCCGCGGCTGACGATCGCGATCAACGGCGGCTTGAAGTCGGACGACGAGATCGCCGAGCAGCTGAACCATGTCGACGGCGTGATGATCGGCCGGCAGGCGTATCACGAGCCCTGGCAGATGGCGCACTGGGACCAGCGCTTCTTCGGCGAGGCGCAGCCGCGGGTCACGCGCCGCGAGGAGGTCGAGGAGCAGTGGCTGGCCTACCTGGACCGCCAGGTCGCGCTCGGCCGGCCGTGGTCGCAGGCGATGCGCCACGCGCTGGGACTGTGGAACGGCCTGCCCGGCGCGCGCCGCTGGCGCCAGGTGTGGTCCGACCACAAGCTCAAGGCGATGGCGCCGCGCGAAGTGGCCCGCCTCGCCACCGAGGCCCGACTGCAAGCCGCCGAGATCGCCAGCCAGCATCCGGCGTTCAAGCCGCCCGTCGAGTCCGCTCCTGCCACGGGTTGACCGCGTCGCGGATCAGGATCGCGCCATGGCTCCGCAGGTGTTCTTCCATTGCTATCCGACGGTGCTCGGCCACTGCGGCATCGCGTGGACCGAGCGCGGCGTCGTCGGATCGCAGCTGCCGGAGGAGACGCCGTCGCTGACCCGCGATCGCATGTGGGTGCGATTTCCGGCGGCGCGCGAGGTGGCGGCGTTCGGGGAACTGCCCGCGACGGTGCAAGCGGCCTGCGAGGGCGTGCGGGCGCTGCTCGCGGGCGAGGCGCGCGACCTGCTCGAGGTCGAGCTCGACGACAGCGCGGTGCCGGCCTTCGATCGCGAGGTGCTGGCGCTGACGCGCCGCATTCCGGTCGGGCAGACGCTGACCTACGGCGAGGTCGCGATGCGGCTCGGCCAGCCCGGCGCGGCGCGCGCCGTCGGCCGCGCGGAGGGGCACAACCCGTTCGCGCCGATCGTGCCCTGCCACCGCGTGATGGGCGCGCCGTCGGCGGGCAAGGCGGCGAACCTCACGGGGTTCTCCGCGGCAGGCGGCGTGGCGACGAAGCTGAAGATCCTGGCGATCGAGGCCCGAGCCACCGGTCAGCAGGCGGGCGAACAGCAGGACCTGTTCTGAAGGGCTTTTCCCTGCGGGCGGCGGACTGCGCGCTGAACACTCCCTCTCCCGCTTGCGGGAGAGGGCAGGGGTGAGGGTCGTCGCAGTGCGCGATGCCTCAATCCCAGGGCGCCGCTTCGGTGGCCAGGTCCTCATCCTTGGCTGGCGACGCCGCCGCAGGCGCGGGCGCCTTCGCGCCGCCCGGCGCGTGCTCGGCCGCGATCTTGGCCGACTGGCCGATGAAGTCCAGCTCGCCGCCCAGGCCCTCGATCATGTCGGGGATCAACTGCGCCAGCTCACCGGTCGCCAGCGCCGCGTCCACGTCGAAGGCCTCGTCCTTGGCCGGCTTGTCCCGCCCGTCGAAGACCACGTCCAGGAACTTGATGCCCTTGATCTGCATCGTGTCCGTTAGGGTGAAGGACACGCGCTCCTTCCAGGTCATCGCCAGGCGCGTCGGCATCTTGCCGCTGGTCAGGTGCGCCTTGACCTCGTCGGTGTCCAGGTTGTGGCGGGCGTAGCGCACCGCCGCCTTCATCTCGTCGGCGGCCTTGAGCTCGCAATCGCGGTCGATCACGAAGTCCTTCGGCGGCACGCCGTCCATCAGCCACGCCGCCATGCAGGCGGCCGGCGATTCGGCGCTCTGCAGCAGGTGCAGGTTGATCGACGAATCGGCCTTCACCAGCAGCGTGATCAGCTCGTCGGCCTTGCCGATCGAGCCCGCATCCACCATCAGCAGGCCCTGCTTGGGCGAGATCCACACCCGCAGGTGCGATTGCAGCGTGAACGCGCGCGGCAGCAGCTCCAGCGTGGCCTGCTCCTTCATGTCGCGCTGCTGCTTCTTGCCGGGCCGGCGGCCGGTCTCGAGCTCGATCCGCTCGACCATCTCCTCGACCTTCTCCCGCACCACCGAGCCGGGCAGCACCCGCTTCTCCATGCGCAGGCTCAGCAGCCAGTGGCCGTCGATCTCCTCCAGCAGCCGGGCGCCGGGCTCGCCGCGCGGCGGCACCCAGCCGGCCGACAGGGCTTCCGTGGCGCCGCAGGGCGCGAAACGTTCGTTCTCGAGGGCGTCCTCGAGCTTCTCGGCATTGGGCTGCCAGTCGTTGGACAGGCGGTAAACGATCAGGTTCTTGAACATCTGGAAACTGCGTCAGGCGGTGACGGCGCGCGCACGCGCCAGGAATGACAACGGGGCCAAGCGGACGACGCGTGGCCCCGTTCAAACGATGGGCGGATTGTCTCAAATCCGGCGGCCGGTCCGGACGCGGATCAACCCCCTTGCGTGACGACCCGTGCGCGTGCTCCAGGACGCCGGAGCGTGCCGGTCAGGCCTGCCCCGCTTCGGCGGCGATCTGGCGCAGCGCCTGCTCGAAGGCCTCCGGCGGCTGGCCGCCCTGGATCAGGTACTTCTCGTTGATCACGACCGCCGGCACCGAGCTGATGCCGCGGCCCAGCCACAGCGATTCCGTCTCGCGCACGTCCTCGGCGAACTCGCCGCTGTCGACGACGCGGGCGGCCTCGGCGGCGTCCAGGCCGATCTCGCGGACCGCGGCCAGCAGCGTCTCGCGGTCACCCGGATTGCGGCCATGGGTGTGGTACGCGGTCAACAGCGCCAGCTTCAGGTCGCGCTGCGCCTGCGCGGACTGCAGGCCCGCCCAGTGCAGCAGCCGGTGCGCGTCGAAGGTGTTCCAGATGCGGCTGCGCGCGCCCTCGGTGAAGGTGAATCCGACGTCGGCGCCGCGCTGGCGCAGGTGCGCCCGGATCTGCTGGCGCTGCTCGCTGGTCGAGCCGTACTTGCGGGTGAGGTGCTCCTCGATGTCCTCCCCCTCCGGGGCCATCTGGGGGTTGAGCTCGAAGGGCTGGAAGTGCAGGTCGACGGCCACGTCCGGCAGGCGGGCGAGGGCGGTCTCCAGCGACTTCAATCCCACCGCGCACCAGGGGCAGGCGACGTCGGAGACGAAGTCGATGCGCAGCGGGGGGAGGGCGGGGGCGGTGGCGGCGGGGGTGTCGTTCATGCCGGCGACTCTAGCCAGAAGCTCAAGTCAACACGCGGTCGCTGGGCTTTGCCAGGTAGAACCACTCGTGGCCGGGCTCGGCGTTGTTGTTGGGGAACACGATGCGGCCGCCGAAGGGCGCCAGCACCGGCGTGCCGTCGGCGCGCGTGCCGATGCGCTCGCCTTCGGCGATCGGGTCGAAGCTGGCCCATTGGCGCTCGAAGCGGTCGTCGACGCTCTCGCGGTCGATGACCTCGTAGAGCTGCAGCAGCTCGACCGGCCGCTTCGGATCGGCCGGCTCCACCGCGTCCGCCGCGACCATGCCCAACAGCGCCAGCGTGCGCAGGATCGCCTTGAAGGCGACCTCCGGCCCCTGCGGATCGGCGTGCTGGCCGCACTCCAGCGTGATGCAGTAGCCGCCGGTGCTGCGCATGTACTCGGTGGTGCCGACGCCGTAATGCGGATCCTGCTGCAGCGCCATGCGGCGCGAGCCGTCGGCGGCCTTCTCGGCGCGGCGCTTCAGGCCCAGCGCATACGTCGAGAGCCAGCCCTCGACGATGCGCGACGTGCCCACCGCGAGCGCCAGCGCGCTCTCGGCGGCCTGGTGGCGGAAGGGCTCGAGCTCGCCGTCGTTGTCGCGCGGGCCGAGCATCGCGAAGGCCGGCCCCGGGTTGTTGAAGCTGTGCAGGTCCAGCATCACGTCGCTGGCGGCGATCCAGGGGCACAGGCGATTGGCGATGCGGTCCTCGAAGTCCTGCGGGATCGGGTTCACGCGCAGGTTGCGGTTGAGGTTGCGCTCGCCCTCGCGGCGCTGCAGCCGGTGCGCCAGCGGATTGACGATGGGGATCATCGTCAGCGTGCCCTTGAGCAGCGCGAGCCGGCCCTCGTCGAGCATCCGCATCACGCGCTCGATCGCGCCGACGCCGGCGACCTCGTTGCCATGCACGGCGGCCGTCACCAGCAGCTTCGGGCCGGGTTTCAGGCCGGCGAACTGGTGGACGCGGAGGTGGGTCGGGGGGGCGGTGCGGGCGTCGCTCATGGGGTGAGGGAGGGAGCTCGAAAGAGGGAAGCATCGAGCATAGGCCCGCCGCGCGGACGCGCGTGCGCGCCGCGTATGCCGAAAGCGCGACCGGCGATGAGTTCAGGTTGGGGCGCGGACGGCGCTCAACCGCCGAGCAGCGCCTTCGCGTCGAGCGGCGTGTCGCAGGACCAGTGCGTGCTGGGCAGGTCGCCGGTGGGCGCGCCGTCGACCCAGCGCGTCAGCCGGTACAGCGTGCCGAAGGCGAAGTCCGGCGGCGCCTCGCCCGCGCCGGCGAGCAGTTCGCCGCCGCGGCGCACGTTGTCGGCCATCCAGGCCGGCAGGCGCAGGTGATACGGATTGCGCGCGATCTCGCCGTGGTGGCAGGCCAGCGCGCGCACCAGCCGGGCGGTGTCGCGCTGGCCGGTCTCGATCAGCGTGGTCGGCGCCGGCTGTGTCGCCCAGAACTCGGTGTGGGCGAAGACGGTGGAGATCCGCGCCTGGGTCAGCGCCTCGGTCACCAGCAGGTGGACGCCGATGTGGGTCGGAATGCCGTCGCCCGCATGCGGCACGAGGATCAGCGCCGGCTGCTCCGCCGCCAGCAACTCGGCGACCAGCCTGACCTGTTCCTGCCACAGCGCCGTGCGCGCGGCCGCCGCTTCGGGCTTGACCTGCTCGAAGCCGTCGGCGGCCAGCAGGCGCAGGTCGAAGCCCAGCACGTCGCAGGCGGCGCCCAGTTCGGCCCAGCGTTCGGCGCGGCGTTGCTGCTTGCTGCCCAGGGTCACCGCGATGTTGGTCACCCGCCAGCCGGCTTCCTGGCGCAGGCGCAGCGGCAGCGCGCCGACGATGCATTCGTCGTCCGGATGCGGCGCGAAGACCAGGACTTGCGGGGACGGATGGGCCGAGGCATCGGCAGCGCCGCGGGCGCCCGAAGGCGCCAAAGGACTGACACCGGTACGCAGTGGCTGCCCCAGGAGGGCATACCAGCTGCTGATCCAGGACTCCCAGTCCGCCTGGCTGGCGGTGGCGGCGACGACGGTCGGAAGCGGAGGCGTGAGGGCCGGGGAAGGGGCGTTCGCGTTCATCGGCGGGGATGGGCGGTTCGGAAGCGAGCGCTTCCGGCAAGTTCGATCAGCCCATCTTAGCGGGTGAATCCCTAAATGGTATTACATTGGTAGTAAAACTGGACTAAGACCGGTGATTCCCGGGGGGCGTCAGCGGGAGGGGCCGGCGGGCAGCGCGGTGCGGGCCCTCGCGGGCCAGGTGGCGAGCATCACGCCGCCAAGCGCCAGCGCATAGGCCACCAGCTGGATGGCGTTCATGCGTTCGCCGAGGAAGACCAGCCCCACCAGCGCGGTCGACACCGGCAGGAACACCATGAAGACGCCGGCCTTGGCCGCGCTGACGTGTTGCAGGCCCTTCATCCAGAGCCAGACCGTGATGGTGCTGGCGGCGATCGCGTAGAAGAGCAGCAGGCCCCAGTCCTTCACCGCGACGGCGCCGAAGTCGAAGTCCATCGCCTGCCACAGGCCCAGCGGCGTGACCAGCACCAGGCCCCAGAGGTTGATCAGCGCGCTGATGCGGCGCGGCGGCAGGTCGGCGGTCAGGCGCTTGCCGATGACGACGTAGCTGGCCTCGCAGCACATCGCGCCGACCAGCAGCAGCGCGCCCCAGCCCGAGGTCGGCGCGCCGGCACCGTCGCCGTGCTTGCTGAGCGCCACCAGCGCGATGCCGCCGACCGCCATCGCGATGCCGGCCAGCGTGCGCGGGGCGATGCGCTCGCGCAGGAAGAGCCAGCTCATCAGCGCGACCGTCGCCGGGATGCCGGCCATGATCACGCCGGCCACGACCGCCGAGCTGTGCTTCATCCCGAACAGCAGGCAGATCGAGAACAGGAAGTTGCCGAAGAAGGATTCGAGGAAGAGCAGCCATCGCGTGCGGCGGGAGAGCGGTGCCTCGGCCGGCCCGCGACGCAGCCACGGGAGCATGAACACCGCGGCCATGCCAAAGCGCAGGAAGGCCAGCAGGAAGACCGGAAAGACCAGCACCAGCAGCTTGGACAGCCCGACGTAGCTGCCGATCACGCTGGTGCTGGCGGCCAGGCTCAGGTAGGAGAGCCAGGGGACGTGATGGCCCGGATGGTCGTGTGAGCCGTGCCGGCCGTGCGGCGCGGGGCTGTCGGGCGGTGGGAGCGCCGCGGCGGGCGCGGCGGGCGGATCGGTCGTGACGCTGGACATGGGGCGGGATGATGCCCGAGGCCGCGGCGGGCGCGCCCGGCCTCGGGGCGGGGTTACTTCAGGCGTCGCAAGGCCACGCGGATCGCGTCGATCATGCGGTCCAGGTGCTCGCGCTCCGCGATCAGCGGGGGCGACAGCGCCAGGATGTCGCCCGTGGTGCGGATCAGCACGCCTTGCTGCCAGCAGTCGAGGAAGGTCTCGAAGGCGCGGCGGGTCGGCTCCCCGGCGCGCGGCGACAGCTCGACGCCGCCCACCAGCCCGAGATTGCGCACGTCGATCACATGCGGCTCGCCGCGCAGCGCATGCAGCTGCTCGGCGAAGTAGCCCTGGAGCTCCGCGGCCCGCGTCAGCAGGCCGTCCTCGGCATAGGTGTCCAGCGTCGCCAGCCCCGCCGCGCAGGCCAGCGGATGCGCCGAGTAGGTGTAACCGTGGAAGAACTCGATCAGGTGGTCCGGCCCGGTCATGAAGGCGTCGTGGATGCGCTGCTGCGCCAGCACCGCGCCCATCGGCACGCAGCCGTTGGTCAGGCCCTTGGCGACCGTCATCAGGTCCGGCGTCACGCCGAAGGTCTGCGCCGCGAAGGCCTGCCCGGTGCGGCCGAAGCCGGTGATGACCTCGTCGAAGATCAGCAGGATGCCGTGCCGGTCGCAGATCTCGCGCAGGCGCTGCAGGTAGCCCTGCGGTGGGATCAGCACGCCCGCCGAGCCGGCCACCGGCTCGACGATCACCGCCGCGATCGTCGACGCGTCATGCAGCGCCACCAGGCGCTCCAGGTCGTCGGCCAGTTCCGCGCCATGCGCCGGCAGGCCGACGCTGAAGGCATTGCGGGCGATGTCGTGGGTGTGGCGCAGGTGGTCGACGCCGGCCAGCAGCGTCCCGAACATCTTGCGGTTGGCGACCATGCCGCCCACCGACATGCCGCCGAAGTTGACGCCGTGATAACCGCGCTCGCGGCCGATCAGGCGGGTGCGCTGGCCTTCGCCGCGGGCGCGGTGGTAGGCCAGCGCGATCTTCAGCGCCGTCTCCACCGACTCCGAGCCGGAGTTGGTGAAGAACACCTTGTTCATGCCCTCGGGCGCGATGCCCGCCAGCCGCGAGGCCAGCTCGAAGGCCTTGGGATGGCCCATCTGGAAGGGCGGGGCGAAGTCCAGCTCCGCCGCCTGTTCCTGGATCGCCCGCACGATGCGCGGCCGGTTGTGGCCCGCGTTCACGCACCACAGGCCGGCGACGCCGTCCAGGATCTGGCGCCCCTGGTCGTCGGTGAAGTACATGCCGTCCGCGCGCGTCAGCAGGCGCGGCGACTGCTTGAACTGCCGGTTGGCGGTGAACGGCATCCAGTAGGCGTCGAGGTCGGGACGGGTGGGGGTGGACATGGCGGGGCTCCCGGGGCGGCGCGTTCGGCGCGGGTGATCGATCGGGGCAGTCTAGGCAAGCCGGCGCGCAATCGGTGAGCGTTCCGGCGGCGGGTAAACCCGCGACGGCGCAATCCAATGCGGCTGCGAACGCAATTCGTCGAACACAATGCCGCCCATGCTCAAGGAAGTGCAATTGGATGCGATCGACCGCGCGATCCTCGCGGTCTTGCAGCGCGACGCGCGGATCTCCAACCAGGACCTCGCCCAGCAGGTCCACCTGTCGCCGTCGGCCTGCCTGCGGCGCGTGAAGCGGCTGGAGGACAGCGGCGTCATCGACCGCGTCGTCGCGCTGCTCAATCCCAAGGCGATCGGCAAGCCCGGCACCAGCTGGACCATCGTCAACCTGGAGCGCATGACTCCGGCGGCGCTGGCCGAGTTCGAGCAGGCGGTGAAGGACGCGCCGGAGCTGCTCGACTGCTTCTACGTCGCCGGCACCAACGACTACCTGCTGCGCTTCGCCTACAAGGACGCCGAGGACCTGGAGCGCCTGCACACCCACGTGCTCATGCAGCTGCCAGGCGTGGCCAAGGCCAACTCGATGCTGGTGCTGCGCACGGTGAAGAAGACCAGCGCCTTTCCGCTGGACTGAGCGCGACGCCGGGCGCTCAGGCGGCGCGCGGCCGCAGCACGCGCAGCATCGGCAGCAGCTGGATCAGCAGCATCGCGCCCAGGATCAGCGCGCAGCCCAGCAGGCCGGCGGCATTGAGCCGGTCGCCCATCATCAGGTAGCCGAAGACGGCGGCGAACAGCGTCTCGGACGACAGGATGATCGCGGCGTCCGCCGCGTGGGCATAGCGCTGCGCCACCACCTGCCCGGTGAAGGCGATGCCCACCGACAGCACGCCGGTGTAGAGGATAGGCCCGGCGGCGGCCTGGATGCCGGCCCAGCTCCAGGACTCGAAGGCGAGGGCCCAGGCCAGCGCCACCACGCCGCAGAACAGGAACTGGCCGCCGGCGACGGTGAACGGCGCGTTCATCCGGTCCGCGACCATGCCCACCAGCAGCACGTGCACCGCCCAGGGCAGCGCGGAGGCGATCACCCAGGCGTCGCCCAGGCCGATGTCCAGTTCATGCGCGCCCGAGAGCAGGAAGGCGCCGACCAGGCAGGCCAGCGCGCCCGGCCACACCGACCAGTGCGGCAGGTGGCGCAGCAGCAGCCAGCCCAGCAGCGGCACCAGCGGCACGTACAGCGCGGTCAGGAAGCCGGCGTTGGTGACGGTCGTGTACTGGATGCCGATCTGCTGTAGCGCCGCGCCGGTGGTCAGCAGCGCGCCCAGGCCCATGATCTTCAGCGCGTCGCCGCCACGCAGCACCGTCGCGCCGGGCGCGCGGCGTTCCCGCACGATCAGCGGCAGCACCACCAGCGCGCCGATCAGGAAGCGGATGCCGGTGAACATCATCGGCCCGATGCTCTCCATCCCGTGGGCCTGGGCGACGAAGGCCGAGCCCCAGATCATCGCGATGAGGGTCAGCAGCAGGTTGGCTTGGATGCGGGTCATGGGGCGGAGTGTCGACGATGGCGGAGGACGGGCCGGGGCGCAGCTTCGCGCCAGCCTTCATGAGCGGAGATACGCGAGTTCTTCGTCGCTGAAGCCGGCGGCGCCGCGGGCCTCGAGGTTGAAGGGCGGGCGCAGCTTGGGAGCCTCGTGGCGCTCGACCAGCTCGGGGTAGAGCGCGACCGGATCCAGGCCGCGCTCGCGGCACAGGTGGCGGTACCAGTGGTTGCCGATGCGCACATGGCCGACCTCGTCGCGCAGGATCACGCCGAGGATCTCCACCGCGCGCGCGTCGCCGGCCTTGGCGAACTTGGCCTGCAATGGCGGCGTCGCGTCCAGCCCGCGCGCTTCCAGCGTGCGCGGCACCAGCGCCATGCGGGCGAGCACGTCGCCGGCGGTGCGCATCGCCATCGTCCACAGGCCGTCGTGCGCGTCGAAGTCGCCATAGGCACGGCCCAGGCCGCGCAGGTGCTCGTCGAGCAGCGTGAAGTGCAGCGCCTCCTCGGCCGCGACCCGCAGCCAGTCGAGGTAATAGGCGCGCGGCATGTCGGGGAAGCGCCAGACGGCGTCCAGCGCCAGGTTGATTGCGTTGAACTCGATGTGCGCGATCGCGTGCAGCAGCGCCGCGCGACCCTCCGGCGTGTAGGGCGACCGCGAGGCCACCTGCAGCGCGGCCACCAGCCGGGGCCGGGCCGGACGGCCGGGGGGCTCGGTGTCCGGAACGAGGCGGGCGGCGGTGTCGAGCGAGACCTCGGGGGCGGGGAGGGGGCTGGGCGCGGCCGGCGCGGCCGTCATCGCCGTCGCGGCGGCGTGCAGCTCGCGAGCCGCGGCCGCCTTGGCCTGCGGGTCCGCGATCAGAAGGACCTGCAGCGCGCGGGTTCGAAGTTCCATTCATAGAATTATCCCTTTTGGAGAAACGCATGGCCGTCTACCGCCTCGGCGAGCACACGCCGGAACTCGGCGCCGGCGTCTGGGTCGCCGAGAGCGCGCAGGTCATCGGCCGCGTCACGCTCGAGGACGAGGTCAGCATCTGGTTCAACGCGGTGCTGCGCGGCGACAGCGACCACCTCACCATCGGCGCCGGCAGCAACATCCAGGACGGCAGCGTGCTGCACGCCGATGCCGGCATGCCGCTCACCCTGGGGCGCAACGTCACGGTGGGCCACCAGGTGATGCTGCATGGGTGCACCGTCGGCGACAACGCGCTGATCGGCATCGGTGCCGTGGTGCTCAACGGCGCGCGCATCGGCGCGAACTGCCTGGTGGGGGCCGGCTCGCTGGTCACCGAGGGCAAGGCGTTCCCCGACGGCAGCCTGATCATGGGCTCGCCGGCCAAGGTCGTGCGCGCGCTCACCCCGGAGCAGATCCAGGGCCTGGCCATGAGCGCGGCCCATTACGTGCGCAACGGGCGGCGCTACGCCGAGGAGCTGGTCCGCATTGACGATCCGCGTTCCGCCCCCAGATCACCCGAATTCAAAGGAGTCCCATGACCACGTCGACCAAGCCCGCGCCCAGCGAGCTCCACAAGTTCCTCTTCGAAGGCCTGCCGGTGCGCGGCATGCTGGTCCGCCTGGACGAGAGCTGGAAGGAGCTGCTGGGCCGGCGCAAGGAGCCGCTGACACCGGCGGTGCGCGACCTGCTGGGCCAGATGACGGCGGCGGGCGTGCTGATGCAGGCCAACATCAAGTTCAATGGCGCGCTGGTCTTCCAGGTGATGGGGGACGGCCCGCTGAAGCTGGCGGTGGTCGAGGTCCAGCCGGACATGAGCTTCCGCTCGACGGCCAAGACGCGCGAGGCCGTGCCGGACGACGCGACGCTGCAGCAGATGCTGAACGTCCACGGCCAGGGGCGCTGCGCGATCACGCTCGATCCGAAGGACCGCCTGCCGGGCCAGCAGCCTTACCAGGGCGTGGTGCCGCTGAGCGGACCGGACGGCCAGCCGCTGGAGAAGCTCAGCGACGTGCTCCAGCACTACATGCGCCAGTCGGAGCAGCTCGAGAGCACGCTGGTGCTGGCGGCCAACGACCAGCTCGCGGCGGGCCTGCTGATCCAGCGCCTGCCCATCGAAGGCGAGGGCAACCTCGAGGCGGGCGCCAGTTCCGGCGTCGTGCGCGAGGAGATGGAAGAGGCCTACAACCGCATCAGCATGCTGGCCGCCACCTTGACGGCCGAGGAGCTGCTGACGCTGGACAGCGACACCATCCTGCGCCGGCTGTTCTGGGAGGAGACGGTGCGCCGCTTCGACCCGCAGTACCCGCGCTTCGCCTGCACCTGCTCGCGCGAGCGCGTCGGCCGCATGCTGCTGGGGCTGGGCCGCCAGGAAGTGGACGAGGTGCTGGCGGAGCTGGGCGGCGTCGAGATCGGCTGCGAGTTCTGCGGCAACCACTACGTCTTCGACGCGGTCGATGTCGGCGAGCTCTTCACCGACCCGCAGAACCAGGCCCCGGGCTCCAGACAGGTCCAGTGAGCTTCAGCGCGGATCCTGGTCCACGCGGATCACGCGATCCAGCGCGCTGGCCGTCACCCGCCCGTTGCCCTGCGCCTTGAAGTAGGCCTCCAAGGCCTCGACGTCCATCGGCCCGGTCTGCAGGAAGCGGGCTTCGGTGAAGGTCTTGAAGCTGTCCCCACCGACCTGCAGGAAGTTGTTGATGGCGACGCGGACCTTCTGCTCGGGCGCGATCACGCGACCGTCCAGCGTCATGCTGCCTGGCACCACGCGCGAGCCGACCGGACGGCGCTTGTCCCAGCGGTAGCTGAAGCCCTGCGAGGTCTGCAGCGGCAGCCACTTGGCGTCGCCGGCCCACCACTGTTCCTCGAGCGCCCGCTGCAGTTGGGCGCCCGACATCTCCACGACCACCAGCGCGTTCGAGAACGGCAGCGCCGCAAACAGGTCGCCGAAGGTGACGCTGTCGTCCGGGCGATGGATCAGGCCGGTGCGCACGCCGCCGACGTTCTGGAAGGCGACCTGCGCGCCGCCGTTCTCCGGCGCGCGCGTCGCGGCCAGCATCGCATCGGCCACGAGCTGGCCCATCGTCGTGCCGCCGCCGTCGCCGCGGTCATCGCCTTCCTTGCTCAGCGCCTGAGCGAGGAAACCGACCCGGCGCTCGATCAGCGGCTGCGCCACCTGCTGGTAGCTGCTGATCAGCAGGGTCTGGCGCGGGTCCCTGGCGGTCTCCGGACGCACGACCACGTTGTTGGCGCGGGCCTCGGTCAGGGTGCCGGTGGCGCGGTCCAGCGTCAGGTCGATCTCGGTGACCAGGGTGCCGTACTTGTCGCCACTGGTGACCAGGCGGCCGTCGATGCGGCAGTTGTAGGCGCGGTGCGTGTGGCCCGACACGATCAGCCCGACGCGCTTGTCCAGCTTCTTGACGATGTCCACGATCGGCCCGGAGATCTCGGGGCAGTCGTTGATGCCGCCGCTCGGGTAACCGCCCTCGTGGATCAGCACGACGATCGCATGCACGCCCTGGCGCTCGAGTTCGGGCACCAGGCGGTTGATGGTCTCGGCCTCGTCGTCGAAACGCAGCCCGCGGATGCCGGTGGGGCTCACCAGTTCCGGCGTGCCCTTCAGCGACAGCCCGATGAAGCCCACCGGCACGCCGTCGAAGCGCTTGATCGCATAGGCGGGCAGCACCGGCTGGCCGGTCTTCTCGTCGATGGTGCTGGCGGCCAGGTACTGGTACTTCGCGCCCTTGAACTCGGTCGGGCCCTTGCAGCCGTCCTTCGGGTGGCAGCCGCCGCGCTGCTTGCGCAGCAGTTCGGTGATGCCCTGGTCGAACTCGTGGTTGCCGACCGAGGAGATGTCCAGCCCCATCAGGCCCAGCGACTCGATCGTCGATTCGTCATGGAACAGCGCCGACAGCAAGGGGCTGGCGCCGACCAGGTCACCGGCGGCCACGAACACGTGATTGGGATTCTTCGCCTTGAGTTGCGCGACCAGCGTCGCCATGCGTTCGGCGCCGCCGGCCTGCAGGGTGACCGTCTTGGCCGGATCCTGCGGGTCCGGCAGCTTGATGCCGCCGGCCGGGGGCAGCAGGTTGCCGTGGAAATCGTTGATCGCCAGCACCTTGACGGCGACCGTCCCGGTGGCGGCCTTGGCCGGCGTCACCGGCGCGTCCAACGTGGGCGGCAGCGGCGCCTGGGGGGCGGTGGAACTCAGCGAGCCGCAGGCGGCGAGCAGCGCCGCGCTCAGCAGCATCGACAGCGCGCCCAGCGGGCGGCGCACGGAAGGACGGGTCATCGGGAAGGCTCCTGGGGCGCCGGATCAGAGGATCGCAAATGTTTGCGGTCCGGAACGCGGCGGATTGTGCCTCGCCCGCATGGCCGGATCGTGAGGGCGGCGTTCAGCCGCGCGGCTGGCGTTCCAGGAGACGGGCGGCGTGCTCGCAGGCCGGGTCGTCGCAGCGTTCGCAGCGCCAGTCGCCGCCCAGCTGTTCGCCGCGCTGCAGCAGTCGGCCGAAGAGTCCGTCCTCGCGACCGAGGTACGGGCGCAGCAGCGGCCCGAGCGCGTTGAGCGCCTGCCGCAGCCGCTCCGGTCCGGCGCCGGACACCAGGCTGTAGCCCAGACCCGCGTCCCGCAGCGCGCGCCGCAGCAGGCGATCGGTGGGTTGCTGCGCATGGGGGCCGTCGCGCATGCCATCGCCGACCCACGGCAGGTCCAGCGCCATCAGCAGGGTCGCATCCATGCGGGCCTGGATGCGCAGCGCGAAGGGATGGAGCGAGGTGTCGCCGAAGAGCTGCTCGCTGTAGACCGCGGTCATCAGCGGCGTGGTGTCGTGCAGGACCAGGTCGTGGTCGGCGGCGACGGCCTCGGCGCGGCGCCACTGTTCCTCGGCGATCGAGCGCTGCTCGTCAGGGCGCGGCGTGCGGCCTTCGCGCTCGCACCACTCGCGCAGGAATTCGCCCACCAGCGCGCAGCGCAGCCGTGTCTGCGACCGCAGGTGATCGAGCAGGTCCACGCCGAGCTGGCTCTTGCCGGTGCTCTCGGCGCCGACCAGGGCGATGTGCAGCGTCATGGGGGAGGGTCTGCGAGGACGGCGGCGGTCGGCCGCGGGATCAGGCGGCGACCGTCGCCGGCCGCAGCTGTCGCTGCCACGCGCGCCAGCCGGCCACCGACATCGGCACGAACACCGCGTACAGCACCACCGTCAGCCAGTAGCCCTTCAGCGCGAAGAGCCCGATGCTGACCAGGTTGACCATCACCCAGACGGGCCAGTTCTCCTGGTACTTCCGGCCCAGCAGCCACTGGCCGGTGATGCTGGCCACCGTGGGGAGGGCATCCCAATAGGGGAGGGGGGAATCGGTGCGGTGCTGCAGGAACAGCCCCAGTAGCGGCCAGGCGGCCAGCGTGACCAGTAGCGCGGCGAGGCGGCCCTTGGGGCCGAGCGTGCGCACATGCAGCGTGTCGCCCTCGGCGGTGCGGCCGCGCAGCCATTGCCACCAGCCCCACAGCGCCAGCGCGGCGAAGAGCAGCTGCAGCGAGGCCTCGCCGTAGAGCTTGCCGCTCCAGAACAGCAGGAAGTAGAGCAGCGAGCTGGTCAGCGCCAGCGGCCAGGCCAGCACCTGCACCCGCATGTTGCACACGACCATCCAGATCGCGAGCACGAAGGCGACCAGCTCCAGCCAGCTGATAGGGCTGCCCAGCGCGGTGAACGCCGGCGCGAGGGCCAGGTTGAGCGATTGATCGAGGGCGGCCGACAACGGCCCGAGCAGCGCATCCATCCGCGAGAGCATGCAGGAAGTGGGGAAGTTCAGCGGCGCAGCGGGACGAAGACCTCGTCCGGCTTGACCATGCCCAGTTCCATGCGGGCCTTTTCCTCGACCATCTCGAGGCCTTCGCGCAGGTCGAGCAGTTCGGCCTGCAGCTGCGCGTTGCGCGCGCGGGCCTTCTCATTGGCCTCGGCCTGCTCGCGCAGTTCGGCGCGCAACTGGACACCACGGGCCAGACCGCCCTTGCCGAACCAGAGCTGGGCCTGGATGGCGACAAGGAAGGCGGTGAGGACGATGGCCAGGGCTTTCACAGGCCGCGAGTGTAGCCGCCTCGCGTGGCCGCCCGTGCCCAGGCCGCCCGCGCGAGCCCCGGATTCACGGGGATCCGTGGCGTTCGCGACGCATCCGGCAATGCAAAAGGGCGAGCCCGATGGACTCGCCCTTCTTCGTCGCCAGGCGGCCGGACCCCGAGGGGGTCAGGCCGCGCGCAGGCTCAGCGCAGGTTGTAGAACGCGGCGCGGCCGGGGTAGACGGCGACGTCGCCCAGGTCTTCCTCGATGCGCAGCAGCTGGTTGTACTTGGCCATGCGGTCCGAGCGCGACAGCGAGCCCGTCTTGATCTGGCCGGCGTTCAGGCCGACGGCGATGTCGGAGATGGTCGAGTCCTCGGTCTCGCCCGAGCGGTGCGAGATCACGGCGGTGTAACCGGCGCGCTTGGCCATCTCGATGGCGGCGAAGGTCTCGGTCAGCGTGCCGATCTGGTTGATCTTGATCAGGATCGAGTTGGCGATGCCCTTGTCGATGCCTTCCTTCAGGATCTTGGTGTTGGTGACGAACAGGTCGTCGCCCACCAGCTGCACCTTGTCGCCCAGCTTCTCGGTGATGTGCTTCCAGCCGTCCCAGTCGCCTTCGGCCATGCCGTCCTCGATCGAGATGATCGGGTACTTGTCGACCCAGGTGGCCAGCATGTCGGTCCACTGCTCGGCCGTCAGCTGGATGCCGCCTTCGCCTTCCAGCACGTACTTGCCGTCCTTGTAGAACTCGCTGGCGGCGCAGTCCAGGCCCAGCGCGATCTGCTCGCCGGCGGTGTAGCCGGCCTTGTCGATCGCCTCCAGGATCATCTGGATCGCGGCTTCGTGGTTCTCGACGTTCGGGGCGAAGCCGCCTTCGTCGCCGACGGCCGTGGACATGCCCTTGGCGTCGATGATCTTCTTCAGCGCATGGAAGACCTCGGCGCCCCAGCGCAGCGCTTCGCGGAACGACGGCGCGCCCACGGGGATGATCATCAGCTCCTGCAGGTCGATCGAGTTGTTGGCGTGGGCGCCGCCGTTGATGACGTTCATCATCGGCACCGGCAGCTGGTTGCCGGCCATGCCGCCGAAGTAGCGGTACAGCGGGAGGCCCGACTCTTCCGCGGCGGCGCGCGCCACGGCCATCGACACGGCCAGCATCGCGTTGGCGCCCAGGCGGCTCTTGTTCTCGGTGCCGTCCAGGTCGATCAGGGTCTTGTCCAGGAAGGCCTGCTCGGAGGCGTCCAGGCCCAGCACGGCTTCCGAGATCTCGGTGTTGATGTGCTCGACGGCCTTGAGCACGCCCTTGCCCAGGTAGCGCGACTTGTCGCCGTCACGCAGTTCGATGGCTTCGCGCGAACCGGTCGACGCGCCCGACGGCACGGCGGCACGGCCCATCACGCCGGACTCCAGCAGCACGTCGCATTCCACGGTGGGGTTGCCGCGGCTGTCGAGGATCTCGCGGCCGACGATGTCAACAATGGCGCTCATGGGAACAGTCTCCAGAAGTGAAAAAACTCGGTCGGCGCGCATGGTGCCAGCAACGGGTTACCTGTGCTGAACAAGCTGCGGCCTGAATGGGGGACGAAAGAGGGGCGAAAAAAAGCCACCGGGCCGCATCGCCCGTCTGGACGGGGAATGGGCGCGATGGCTGGTGCGGGGCATGGCGAAGGATCAGACGCCGTCGACGACGACCATGCGCATCACGCCGGCCTGCTGGCGCAGCGACTTCGCATGCTGGTAGGTCTCGGACTCGTAGAAGGCTCTTGCGGCCGCGCGGTCGGGGAACTTCAGCACGACCAGCCGGGTCGGCGTCCAAGGACCTTCCAGCACCTCGATGGCGCCGCCGCGGACCAGGATCTCCGCGCCGTGTTCCTCGATCGCCTTCGTGCTCCATTCGCGGTACTTGGCCATCTGCTGGGCATCGGTCACGGTCACGTCGACGATGAGGAAGGCGGACATGGCGGTGGGGTCCCGTGAAGTCTGAAGTCTTGAAGTCCGTCGCGGCCCGGGCGTTCAGGCGGCCGCGGGGGCGCTGACCTCGTGGCCGGCCTTGGCCTTGTGTTCCAGCGCCGCCTTGATGAACGCGATGAACAGCGGGTGGCCGTCCCAGGGGGTCGACTTGAACTCCGGGTGGAACTGCACGCCCATGTACCAGGGGTGCACGTTGCGCGGCAGCTCGACGATCTCGGTCAGCTTCTCGCGCTGCGTGATCGCCGAGATCACCAGGCCGGCATCCTGCAGCTGGTCCAGGTACTGCTCGTTGGCTTCATAGCGGTGACGGTGGCGCTCGTTGACGACCGGACCGTAGATCTCGTAGGCCAGCGTGCCGGGCTTGACGTCCGAGCTCTGCGCGCCCAGGCGCATCGTGCCGCCCAGGTCCGACTGCGCGGTGCGCTTCTGGATCGAGCCATCCGCGTCCTGCCATTCGTCGATCAACGCGATCACCTTGTGTGGCGCGTCGGGTTCGAACTCGGTCGAGTTCGCACCGTCCAGCTGCGCCTTGTGGCGCGCGTACTCGATGGTCGCGACCTGCATGCCCAGGCAGATGCCGAGGTAGGGCGTCTTGTGCTCGCGGGCGTACTGGGCGGCGAGGATCTTGCCCTCGACGCCACGCTTGCCGAAGCCGCCGGGCACCAGGATCGCGTCGTACTTGTCGAGCTGCTTGACGTGCTCGGCGTCCAGCGTCTCGGAGTCGACGTATTCGATGTTGACGCGGGCGTGGTTGTGGATGCCGGCGTGGCGCAGCGCCTCGTTCAACGACTTGTAGCTGTCCGACAGGTCGGTGTACTTGCCGCACATCGCGATCGTGACTTCGGTCTTCGGGTTCTCGACCTCGTTGACCAGCATGTCCCAGCGCTTGAGGTCGGTGGACTTGGTGTTGAGCTGCAGCTTGGTGCAGATCAGCTGATCCAGGCCTTGCTCATGCAGCACGCGCGGGACCTTGTAGATCGTGTTCACGTCCCACATCGAGATCACGCCGTACTCGGGCACGTTGGTGAACAGCGAGATCTTCTCGCGCTCGTCGTCGGGCACGCGGCGGTCGGCGCGGCACAGCAGCGCGTCGGGCTGGATGCCGATCTCGCGCAGCTTCTGCACGGTGTGCTGGGTGGGCTTGGTCTTGAGCTCGCCCGCGGCGGCGATCCACGGCACGTAAGTCAGGTGCACGAACGCGACGTTCGTGGGACCCATCTTCAGGCTCATCTGGCGGGCGGCTTCCAGGAAGGGCAGCGACTCGATGTCGCCGACGGTGCCGCCGATCTCGACGATCGCCACGTCCACCGCGTCGCTCGTGCCGTGACCGGCGCCGCGACGGATGAATTCCTGCATCTCGTTGGTGATGTGCGGGATCACCTGGACGGTCTTGCCGAGGTAGTCGCCGCGGCGCTCCTTCTCCAGGACCGACATGTAGATCTGTCCGGTCGTGAAGTTGTTGGAGCGCTTCATCCGCGTGGTGATGAAGCGTTCGTAGTGGCCCAGGTCCAGGTCGGTCTCGGCGCCGTCGTCGGTGACGAAGACTTCGCCATGCTGGAACGGGGACATCGTGCCCGGATCCACGTTGATGTAGGGATCCAGCTTGATCAGGGTGACTTTGAGGCCGCGGGACTCGAGAAGGGCCGCGAGAGAGGCCGATGCGATGCCCTTGCCGAGGGAGGACACGACACCGCCGGTGACGAAGACGTACTTGGTCATTGTCTTGCAGCGCCTGATTGCGTCCGGATGCGTCGTACCGGACCTCAAAACGCCGTGGTGGTAAAGCGCGATTATAGCGACGCCGTCCTGCCCTTCATTTCGTCGATCAACTCGAGCACCAGCCGGGCCGTGTCGTCGGGACGCTCGAAGGGGTAGAGGTGGGTGCCCTCGAACCAGCGGAACAGATCCTTGGCCAGGGCCTTGGAGCCGGCGGCCGTGGCCTGGCGCAGTTCCTCGGATTGCGTGCCCGCGACGAAGGCCACCGGGCACTTCGGCGCGTGGCGTCTGAGGATGCGCGGCAGGTTGTGCGGCAGCGTGTTGTAGATGCGGGTCTCGATCTCGCGGGTGAAGCCCAGTCGCACCTGACCGTCGGCGTGGTCGTCGAAGCCGCTGTCGACGTAGTCCTTCAGCACGCGCGGATCCCAGCGCGCGAACTTGCTCTTGGATGCGAAATGCGCGTGCACGTCCTGGCGGCTGGGCCATTCGTAGCGGCGCTGGTGCGAGATCTTGCCGGGCGACACCTTCTTGATCAGGCCGGCGGACTTCGCCACCCGCAGGCTGTGGGCGCGCCATCCGTCGACGACCGGTGAATCCAGCATCACCAGCCCCTGGACCAGCGCCGGCTTGCGACACGCCGCCAGCAGCGACAGCAGGCCGCCGAGCGAATGTCCCACCAACATCACCGGTCCGGTCGGCTTCACCTGGTCCTGGATGAACTGCAGCAGTTCGTCGCGCAGGTGCGGCCAGTTGCTGGTGACCGGATAACGCGGGTCGTGGCCGATGCGCGGCAGCGCGTGCACGGTCCAGCCCGCGTCGCGCCACACGTCGAAAAGCACGCGGTAACAGCCGGAGGGGAAGCCGTTGGCGTGCGAGAAGACGAGGGTGCGGGAGGGTGCCATGGCGTGGGGCGGCGGGGCGACGGGGCGTTGCGGCGGCCGGCGGCTCAGGCGCGTGTCGTGGCCAGCGTCTTGAGCTGGTAGAGCGCGGCGAGCGCCTCGCGCGGGCTGAGCGCGTCGGGATCCAGGTCCCGCAGCGCGTCGAGCAGCTCCGAGGGCTCCGCGGCCGAGGCGCCGGGCGCCGGCTCGGGCGGCGGGGCAAACAGGTCGATCTGCGTCTCGCCTTCGGTGGCGCGGGCCTCCAGGGCCTCGAGCGCGGCGCGGGCCTGGCGCACCACCGGCGAGGGCATGCCGGCGAGGCGCGCGACCTGCACGCCGTAGCTGCGGCTGGCCGGGCCGGGCTGGATCTCGTGCAGGAAGATGATGTTCTCGCCGCTCTCGACCGCCGACACATGCATGTTGACCGCCTGCGGGTGCTTGGCCGGGAACTCGGTCAACTCGAAGTAGTGGGTCGCGAACAGGGTGAAGGCGCGGCACTTGTCGTGCAGGTGGGTCGCGATGGCCCCGGCCAGCGCCAGGCCGTCGAAGGTCGAGGTGCCGCGGCCGATCTCGTCCATCAGCACCAGCGATTGCTCCGTGGCCGCGTGCAGGATCGCGGCGGCCTCGGTCATCTCCAGCATGAAGGTCGACTGCGCGTTGGCCAGGTCGTCCGCGGCGCCGATGCGGGTGTGGATCGCATCGATCGGCCCGAGCCGGCAGGCGGTGGCCGGCACGTAGGCACCGATCGCCGCCAGCAGCGCGATCAGCGCGACCTGCCGCATGAAGGTGCTCTTGCCGCCCATGTTCGGGCCGGTGATGACCAGCAGCTTGGTGCGGGCGTCGAGCTGGCAGTCGTTGGCCATGAACTCGCCGGCGCCGGTCTCGCGCAGTCGTGCCTCGACGACCGGGTGGCGGCCGCCCTGGATGTCGATGCATGGATGCGAGACGAACTCGGGGCGGCACCAGTTCAGCGTGGCGGCGCGCTCGGCCAGCGCGGCGAGCACGTCCAGCGCGGCCAGCGAGCGCGCCAGCCGGCCCAGCGCCTGCATTTCCTCGGACAGCTGGTCGATGACCAGCTCGTACAGCATCTTCTCGCGGGCCAGCGCGCGTTCGTTCGCCGACAGCGCCTTGTCCTCGAAGGCCTTGAGCTCCGGCGTGATGAAGCGCTCGGCGTTCTTCAGCGTCTGGCGGCGGGTGTAGTCGGCCGGGATCTTTTCCAGGCCGCTGTTGGTGACCTCGATGTAGAAGCCATGCACCTTGTTGTACTGGACGCGCAGGTTGGCGATGCCGGTGCGGGCACGCTCGCGGGTCTCCAGCGCGATCAGGAAATCGTCGCAGTTGGTCTGGACGGCGCGCAGGTCGTCGAGTTCCTCGTCGAAGCCCTTGGCGATGACGCCGCCCTCGCGGATCAGCGCGGCCGGTTCCTCGGCGATCGCACGCGTCAGCAGCTCGGCGATGTGCGGCGAGGCGCGCAGGCCTTCGCCCAACTGATCCAGCAGCGCGGCGCCGGCGGGCACCGTCTGCGCCAGTTCCGGCAGGATCTGCAGCGTGGCGCGCAGACCGGCCAGTTCGCGCGGACGCACCTGGCGCAGCGCGATGCGCGCAGCGATGCGCTCGACATCGGAGACCTGCCGCAGCGCCTCGCGCAGCGGTTCGAAGCCGGTCGTCATCAGCTCGGCGATCGCGTCCTGGCGCTCATGGGCCGTGGTGCGCTCGCGCTGGGGATGCAGCAGCCAGTGGCGCAGCGCACGGCTGCCCATGCCGGTGCGGCAGGTGTCCAGCAGCGACAGCAGCGTCGGCGAGGTCTCGCCGCGCAGCGTCTGCGTCAGTTCGAGGTTGCGCTGGGTGGCGGGGGGCAGGTCCAGCAGGTCGGTGGCGCGCAGCACCTGCAGCCGCTTCACATGGGTCAGCGCGCGGCTGCCCTGGGTGCTCTCGGCATAGGCCAGCAGGCAGGAGGCGGCCGCGTGCGCGGCGGGCAGGTCCTGGGCGTTCAGGCCTTGCAGGCTGGCCACGCCGAGCTGCGTGCAGAGCTTGCGCAGGCCCAGGGCCGCGTCGAACTGCCAGGCCTGGCGGTTGGTGATCGGCAGCCGCGCGGCGAGCACCGCCTGCGGATGCTTCTCGCGGTCGACCAGCACCTCGGCCGGCGACAGGCGCGCCAGCCACGCGCCGAGTTCGCGCTCGCCGCATTGCGCCAGGCCGATCTCGCCCTGCGTCATCGACAGCCAGGCCAGGCCGATGGTCTTGCCCTGGGTCGAGAGCGCCAGCAGGATCGCGTCCTGCTTGTCGGCCAGCAGTTCCGAATCGGTGATGGTGCCGGGCGTCACGACGCGCACCACCTTGCGCTCGACCGGGCCTTTGGTCGCGCCGACCTCGCCGACCTGCTCGGCGATCGCCACCGATTCGCCGAGCCGGATCAGCTTGCCCAGGTAGGAATCGAGCGCATGCACCGGCACCCCGGCCATGACGACCGGTTCGCCGCCGCTCTGGCCGCGCGTGGTCAGCGTGACGTCCAGCAGCGCGTTGGCCTTGCGGGCATCGTCGAAGAAGACCTCGTAGAAGTCCCCCATGCGATAGAACACCAGCGTGTCGGGATGGTCGGCCTTGATGCGAAAGTACTGCTGCATCATGGGCGTGTGCTGGCTGAAATCGTCGGTCGCGGCGCTGCTCATCGGCGGAGGGAAATGGACAACGCCCTCGGTGGGAGGGCGTCGCGTTGGGTGGCTGGGAAGGGAGTGTAGGGCATGGCCGCAGGCGGCGAGAGAGGCAGGAGGCCATGCTAGGTCCGATGCGGCGCGGGCGGCTCGATGCACTTGCGCCAAAAGCGACAAAGCCCTCCAAGGGAGGGCTTCGTGGGGGTGGCGTCAGGAACGCCGCGGCGGCCGTTCAGGCCGATGGCATCGGGGATGGCGTCAGGCCTCGGCGCCGTCGTCCGACTTCTTGATCCGGACCGGGCCCCGCTTCTTGGGGGCGTCGCCTTCCGCGGCGGCCTTCTTCCTGGGGGCAGGTTTGTCGGCCGGCGTCTCGGCGGCGGCCGCGTCGGCGTCCAGGTCGTCCTGCGAGATCACGCGGGAGTAGGGCGCCAGGATCTGCACCAGCGGGCCGTAGATGCGCGGCGTGCCGGCGACGATCTCGCGCTGGTGCAGGAAATCCGGCTCACCGGTGAAGTTGCCCACCAGGCCGCCGGCCTCGGTGATGATCAGCGAGCCCGCGGCCACGTCCCATGGGTTCAGGCCGGTCTCGAAGAAGCCGTCGTAGTGACCGGCCGCCACGTAGCACAGGTCAAGCGCCGCGGCGCCGGGGCGGCGCACGCCGGCGACCTGCTGCGAGATCTCCTCGAACATCTTCAGGTAGCGCTTGAAGTTGTCGCCGCGGCGGAACGGGAAGCCGGTGCCGATCAGCGCATCGCTCATGCGGGTGCGCTTGGACACGCGGATGCGCTTGTCGTTGAGGAAGGCGCCGCGGCCGCGCGTCGCGTAGAACAGGTCGTTGCGGGTCGGGTCGTACACGACGGCCTGCTGCACGACGCCGCGGTGCGCCAGCGCGACCGACACGCAATAGAAGGGCAGGCCGTGAATGAAGTTGGTGGTGCCGTCCAGCGGGTCGATGATCCACTGGAATTCCGAGTGCTTGGCGCCGTGTTCGCGGCCGGACTCTTCGGCCAGGATGCCGTGGTCGGGGTAGGCCTGCAGCAGCGTCTCGATGATCGCCTGCTCGGCGGCCTGGTCCACTTCGGTCACGAAGTCATTGGGCGACTTGGTGTTGATCTTCAGGATGTCCAGGTCCAGCGACGCGCGGTTGATGATCGCGCCGGCGGTACGCGCCGCCTTGATGGCGACGTTGAGCATGGGATGGAGGGCGGCTTGCGTCATGCGGGACGATTCCTGTGGAAGAAGTGGACTGGCGAAGGGAAAGAGCAAGCGCCGGACGTCGATGTCGACCAACGTCCGGCGCGGATAATGCGCGATTTTGGCACAGACTCGTGGTTTCCCCTATGCCCCCGGCTGACTCCGGCCTGAACGCAACCCCCCTGGCGTCCGATCCGACACGCTTCGTGCTGATCGAGACCAGCCATCCCGGCAATGTCGGCTCGACCGCCCGGGCGATGAAGGTGATGGGCTTCCGCGACCTGGTCCTGGTGCGTCCGCGCTTCGCGGACGTGCTCAGCCAGGAGGAGACCGTCGCGATGGCCAGCGGCGCGGCCGACATCCTCGCTCGCGCCCGCATCGTCGACCGGCTGGAGGAGGCGCTGGACGGCTGCACCTTCGTCTGCGCCACCGCGATGACGCCGCGCGATTTCGGTCCGCCGACGCACCAGCCGCGCGAGCTCTTCGCGCGACTCGCCAATCCCGCCGATCCCGCCGGCAACCCCCATCGGGTGGCCTTCCTGTTCGGTTCCGAGCGCTACGGCATGAGCAACGAGGATGTCTATCGCGCGCATGCGGTGCTGTCGATCCCGACGCATCCCGACTACGGCTCGCTGAACCTGGCCCAGGCGGTGCAGCTGCTGGCCTACGACTGGCGCCAGGCGCTGGGCGGCTACGAGATCGCGGCGCGCACCGCCGATCCGCAGCTGGCCGACGCACGGGCGGTGCAGGGCCTGCTCACCCATCTGGAGGGCAGCCTGATTCACCTGGGCTACCTGGATCCCGCCGCGCCGAAGAAGCTGATGCCGCGGCTGAACCAGCTCTTCAACCGCGCCGGGCTGACGCAGGAAGAGGTCCACATCCTGCGCGGCATCGCCCGGGCGATCGAGAAGACCCGCCCCGCGGCGGACACGCCCCCCGCACTCGGGGGAGACGAGTAGCCGGACGCGCTCCCCATAAGGCCTGAGGCGGGCAAGGTTGAGGCCCGCCGCTAAACTGGCCGACCCTCATCACCGAGCCCCACGCGGGCTTGCATCGGGTTCCCCCACCATGTTTCAGCGTCTTCGCGAAGACATCGCCTGCATCCTCGAACGCGACCCCGCCGCCCGCTCGGCCTGGGAGGTGCTGACCTGTTATCCGGGTCTGCATGCGCTGATGGTGCATCGCTGCGCGCACTGGTTCTGGACCCGTGGTTTCCGGTGGCTGGGGCGCTTCACCTCGCACATCGGCCGCTTCCTGACCGGGATCGAGATCCACCCCGGCGCGACCATCGGCCGGCGGGTCTTCATCGATCACGGGATGGGCATCGTCATCGGCGAGATGACCGAGATCCACGACGAGGTCACGATCTACCAGGGCGTGACCCTGGGCGGGACCTCGCTGGTGAAGGGCGCCAAGCGGCATCCGACGCTGGAGCGCGGCGTGATCGTCGGCGCCAACGCCTGCATCCTCGGCGGCTTCACCGTCGGTGAGGGCGCGCGGGTGGGTTCCGGCGCGGTCGTGACCAAGCCGGTGCCGCCGGGCGCGACGGCGGTCGGCAACCCGGCCCGGATCATCGAAGCCAAGGTCGAGGCGCAGCGCGAGGAGGCCGCGGCTCGCATGGGGTTCTCGGCCTACGGCGTGACGCAGGGCGACGACCCGGTCGCGCAGGCCATGAAGGGCCTGATCGACAACGCGGCGGGGCACGAGCACCAGATCGCGCTGCTGTGGCAGGCGATCGCGAAGCTGTCGGAGGCGGAGCGCAAGGACTGCGTGCCGCAAGAGGCGCAGCAGGCCGAGAACTTCGACGCCGCCGAGCTATCGAGATTGGTGAAGTGAGTCGCTGACGCGGCGCTCTCCCACTCCCTCTCCACCGCCAGGGGGAGAGGGGATGAGAGAGATCAGTGGTGATGGCCGTGATCGCCGTGGGCGTGGCCGTGCTCGATCTCTTCCTGCGTCGCGGCGCGCACGTCCTTGACCTTGACGCTGATCTTCAGGTGCTGGCCCGCCAGCGGATGGTTGCCGTCCAGGTGCACGGTGTCGCCCTTGATCTTCACGACGGTGAAGACATGGAAGCCATCATCCGCGGCCGGTTCCTCCTCACCCTCCTTGGCCTGGCGGATCTGCAGCTGGCCGCCGACCTTCACGCCGGGCGGGAAGTCCTTCTTGGGGATGGTGATCAGCAGGCTTTCGTCGCGCTCGCCGAAGCCGGTCTCCGGCGTCAGTTCGATGGTGGTGGCGAAGCCCTTCTCCTGGCCTTCCAGCGCGGTCTCGATGGCCGGCAGCGTGTTGCCATAGCCGCCGATCAGCAGCGCCATCGGCTCGTCGGTCTTCTCGATGACCTGGCCGAGCTTGTTGGCGACCTTCAGCTCGACGGTGGCGATGGTGTCCTTGGTGATCTTCATGGGGTGTCGTTTCTCGTTGGGGCTTCTCGTGGAAGCGGTTGAAGCGTCGGCGGGGCGGGGCCTGCGGAAGCCGCCGTCGTCGCGGTCACGCCGGACGCGGTGGGCGCTGCGCGGTCTTGGGACGGAACGCGGCGCAGACCGCGTCGCGGGTTTCCAGATAGGGGCCGCCGATCAGGTCGATGCAGTAGGGCACCGCGGCGAAGATGCCGCTGGCCGCGGCGTGGCCGGCCAGCGTCTCGGCGATCGCCTTGGGCTGACCGGGCAGGTTGATGATCAGCGCGCGGCCGCGGATCACCGCGACCTGCCGGGAGAGGATGGCCGTGGGCACGAAGTGCAGCGAGATCTGCCGCATCTGTTCGCCGAAGCCCGGCATCACCCGGTCGGCGACGTCCATCGTCGCCTCGGGCGTGACGTCGCGGATCGCGGGGCCGGTGCCGCCGGTGGTCAGCACCAGGTCGCAGGCGGCCTCGTCGACCAGGTCCCGCAGCGTGGCGGCGATCTGCTCGCGTTCGTCGGGGATCAGCCGCGGCTGGAACTCGATCGGATTGATCAGCGCCGAGCGCAGCCAGTCCTGCAGCGCGGGCAGGCCCTTGTCCTCGTAGACGCCGCTGGAGGCGCGGTCGCTGATCGAGACGATGCCGATCCGCACCGGCTCGGGCGGGGGCAGCGCGGCGGCGTCGACCGGTGCGGCGTCACTCATCGTCGCTCTCGCCCTCGTCGTCGCCATCGTCCACGGCGTCTTCGTCGCGCGACCCGCCCTTGGCGGCCAGCAGGTGCGCCTTGATGAACTGGAACAGTTCGCGCCAGGCGCGGCCGTTGCGCTGCTCGACCGCCTGCGCGCGGTCCTTGCGGGCGGCGCGGATCAGGCTGCGCAGCTGCTGGACGTCGACCGCTTCGAAGCTGTCGATGAAGCCCTGCAGCGCGTTGTCGTCCTCGACGAGGCGGTCGCGCCAGCGCTCGGCCTGGTGCAGTTCGAGCGAATCCTGCGCGCGGCCAAGCTTGAACTCGGCCACGGCCTCCCGGATCGGCGCCGGATCGACCTGGCGCATCAGCTTGCCGATCAGCTGCAGATGGCGCTTCTTGCCGCTGCGGGCGGTGCCGGCCACGATGCGGCGGCCTTCCTTGATCGCGTCCATCAGCGCCTCGGGCAGGTCGAGCGCGGCCACGCGCTTCTCGGGCAGCGTCAGCAGTTCGGCGCCCAGCGCCTGCAGCGCGTCCATGTCGCGCTTGAGCTGGCTCTTGCTGGGGCGGTCGTCTTCGAAGTCGTCGAAGTCCGCGCGGTCGTCGTGGTCGTCGTGATCGGGGTGCATGGGGGAAGAAAGCGAGAAGCCCCGACCGGAAGGGGCGGGGCACAGCGCCCGTATGATAGTCGCCACCCCGCCGCGGCCTCGGATCTCCCCAGGCCGCGCTGCTTTCACAGAGACCGCATTCATGAGTCAAGCCGAGCAAGGATTCGCCTACAGCCAGGACCATTTCCGCCAGTTGATCGAGGACGTCCTGGCCGAGGCCAAGCGCCTGGGCGCCAGCGACGCCGGCGCGGAAGTGTCCGAGGGCAGCGGCATGTCGGTGTCCGTGCGGCGCGGCGCGCTCGAGAACGTCGAGCGCAACCGCGACAAGTCGTTGGGCATCTCGGTCTACCTGGGCCAGCGCAGAGGCAACGCCAGCACCTCGGACTTCTCGCCGCAGGCGCTGCGCGACACCGTGCGCGCCGCCTACGACATCGCCCGCTTCACCGCCGAGGACGAGTTCGCCGGCCTGCCCGACGAGCAGGACCTGTCGCTGGACGAAGCCGCGCGGCCGTCGCTGGACCTGTTCCATCCCTGGGCGATCACCGCCGAGCAGGCGGCCGAGCTGGCGCTGCGCTGCGAGGACGCGGCGCTGAAGACCGACCCGCGCATCACCAATTCGGAAGGCGCGGCGGTGTCGGCGCAGCAGTCGCACTTCTTCTCGGGCAACTCGCGCGGCTTCCGCGGCGGTTATGCGAGCTCGCGGCATTCGGTGTCGGTGGCGCCGATCGCCGGCCGCGGCGCCGGCATGGAGCGCGACGCCTGGTACAGCTCGATGCGCGACGCGGCCGAGCTGTCGTCGCCCGAGTCGATCGGCCGCTACGCCGCCGAGCGCGCGCTGGCCCGCCTCAAGGGCCGCAAGGTCAGAACGGCGAGCGTGCCGGTGCTGTTCGAGGCGCCGGTCGCCGCCGGCCTGCTGGGCGCGCTGGTGCAGGCCACCAGCGGCGGCGCGCTGTACCGCCGCGCGAGCTTCCTGCTCGACAGCCTGGATCAGCAAGTCCTGGCACCGCACGTGGAGGTGGTCGAGGACCCGCATGTGCTCAAGGGCAAGGGCAGCTCGCCCTTCGACGACGAAGGCGTGACGACCAAGGCCCGCACCGTGGTCGAGGCCGGCGTGCTCAAGGGCTACTTCCTGTCGACCTACTCGGCGCGCAAGCTGGGCATGCGCACGACCGGGCACGCCGGCGGCTCCCACAACCTGACGATGCGCAGCAAGGCCACCGCGCCCGGCGACGACCTGCCGACAATGCTGCGCCGGTTGGGCACCGGGCTGTTCGTGACCGAGCTGATGGGGCAGGGCGTCAACTACGTGACCGGCGACTACTCGCGCGGCGCGAGCGGCTACTGGGTCGAGAACGGCGTGATCGCGCATCCGGTCCACGAGATCACCATCGCCGGCAACGTCAAGGAGATGTTCCAGCAGATCGTCGGCATCGGCGCCGATACCTACACGCTGGGTAGCAAGACGGTCGGATCGATCCTGATCGAGCGCATGAAGCTGGCCGGCGCCTGAGCGGCCCGGGCTTCCCCGTTCTCCGATGAAGCGGCGCCCCGGCGCCGCTTCTGTTTTTTCGCGCCGCGGTCCTGTGCGCCCCCCGGGCTTGTCAGGTTGACGCCAGCCCGGCGGTGGTTAATCCTGCGTGCGCCCAAGGCCGCCCCCGGAGGGTGGTCCATACCAACGAAAGCAGCGAAACAGGAGACTTCATGGAGCGTCGTTCCTTCGTCAAGAATGCCGGCCTGGCCGGCGTGCTGGCCGCCGGTGCGGCCCCGGCCATCGTGCATGCGCAGGCCAACATCCGCTGGCGCATGGCTTCGAGCTTCCCCAAGCAACTCGACACGATCTACGGCGGCGGCGAGGTCTTCGCCAAGAAGGTCAGCGAGCTCAGCGGTGGCAAGTTCCAGATCAGCGTGCATGCGGGCGGCGAGCTGATGCCGGCCTTCGGCGTCGTCGACGGCGTGCAGAACGCGACGGTGGAGATCGCGCACACGGTGCCGTACTACTTCTTTGGCAAGGACGAGACTTTCGCGATCGGCGCGTCGATCCCGTTCGGGCTGAACTCGCGGCAGATGACCGCGTGGACCTTCCACGGCAACGGCCTGAAGCTGATGCGCGAGTTCTACCGGAACTACAACATCATCAACTTCCCCGGCGGCAACACCGGCGCGCAGATGGCGGGCTGGTATCGCAAGGAGATCAAGTCGGCGGCCGACTTCAAGGGCCTCAAGTTCCGCATCGGTGGCTTCGCCGGCCGGGTGATCGAGCGCATGGGCGGCGTGCCGCAGAACCTGCCGGGCGGCGAGCTCTATTCGGCGCTGGAGAAGGGCACGATCGATGCGGCCGAGTGGGTGGGGCCGTATGACGACCTGAAGCTGGGCTTCAACAAGGTCGCGCCGTTCTACTACTACCCCGGCTGGTGGGAAGGCGGCCCGCAGGTCGACTTCTACATCAACACCAAGGCCTACGAGGGCCTGTCGGCGGAGTACAAGGCGATCGTCGAGGCGGCCTCGGCCTACACCCATGTGGACATGCAGGCCAAGTACGACGTGCTGAACCCGCAGGCGCTCAAGCAGCTGGTGGCGGCCAAGACCAAGCTGATGCGCTTCCCGAAGGATGCGATGGACCTGGCGTTCAAGGAGTCGATGGCGCTGTACAGCGAGCTGTCGGCGAAGAACCCGAACTGGAAGAAGGTGTACGAGGATTACGCCAACTTCCGGCGCGACCAGAACCTGTGGTTCCGCTTCGCGGAAGCCGGCTTCGACGACTTCATGCAGTCGCAGCGGTTCTGAGCGAGCTCTGGCCTGATTGAAGCGAGCCGTGTCCGGGAGGGCA
Organism: Roseateles sp. 22389; assembly: GCF_052044995.1. Lineage (NCBI taxonomy): Bacteria > Pseudomonadati > Pseudomonadota > Betaproteobacteria > Burkholderiales > Sphaerotilaceae > Roseateles > Roseateles sp. 22389. Next base: position 4,301 of record NZ_JBQEOF010000027.1, on the reverse strand, counting down.
CGGCTTGTTGGTTTTGGAGAGCGTTGTCACGCGTCTCGCGGCGGGGGACAAGTTGGCTTCACATCGCCGTCTTTGCCTCCGTGGGACTTGGAATCATGGTGCCGCTTTTTTTGGGCTGCCGATACGATTGAGCAACGGATTGGCTTTGGGTTTTGCACATTGCTGCCAGCGCTGTATTTCCTCCACGAAATCACACTCGGCTGGAATTCCATTCGCGCAAGATGGCTGCTTCAGGCCTTCATTTCCGAATGAGCGAGTTCAGTCATAGCGACGCGCTCGCTCGCGATGAGTCCGCCGGTCATCGTCAAAGGACTGGCTTCTGCCGCCGCCATAGACCGCCACCCAGCCTGAAATCGCCGAGAACGCAGCCATCGCTACCACGGCGCTTAGCGGACCGCCCATCGCAAGAATGACGATGGCACCGCTCGCAACCACGAGAGCAACGGTGCCCAGCACGACGCGGCGAGTCCAGATCCAGCCGCGATACATCGCCCGCTCCGCACCGCTGACTCGCGCGTTGGTGCCAAGCTTGTCCTCGTGCAGGAGTTGCCAGAAGGCCCAGAAGCCGCAAGGCAAGAGCAGGATGCCGCCGGCAATGCGGGCGGGCTCCGAGCGATGGGTCAGGAACAACCAGAGTGGTGTGCCCAAGAACGCAACGCCTGCAATCCGAAGTGCCCAGCGTTCGATGATTTTCCACAGTTCATAGCGCTGCATATCGTTTCCCCTTCGCGCCATTGTCCACGTCAGAGGGGCCCAGGAGAGTAGGTGTTGTCGAAGCGACCCTCGGCCTTTGTGCTTGAGCTTGAGGTCAGTGATTCCACGCGGTGCTCGATGCGACGCAGCGCCGACTGGATCGAAGCACCGAAGCCGTGATGATCCGGCAAAGGACCGTGGAGCATGTCTTTGGCTCGCTCAAGCACTGGATCGGCAATGAGCCCGTGGGGCCTCGCCTGCAACCTCGAACGGATGATGCAGATCCACACGGTCTCAATTGAAAGCGGACCATCGCGGTCGGCCGGTTGTGGTTGTCAGTTGCGTCCCGAGCCCGTGTCTTGCCTGGCCGCGCGGACCATCGCGCGATAGTCCATCAGTCTTCGAAGTAGATCCTCGTCCCGAGCGTGAAAGATCTCAGGGCAGGGGTCGGTGGGACGAACGGCGTTGACGATCAACTGCCCAAGGCGTAGGTCGGGTGACTCTTCCCAGGCGGCTCGCAACGCTGACAGGATCTCGTCGATTCGGGCGGGATTTCGCATGGAGCAAAGCCTACTCGAAGCCGTCCTTGGCCAGCACGGGATGAGAGGTCGATTCAGTAGCGACCGCCGCCGAATCCGCCCGTCCCATACCCGGTGACGGGACGTTTGGTCGCGCGGAACTCTCCCCGTGGGGACGGCTCCGCACGCTTGTCCGCGTCGCGTGGGCGTGCCAAGCTGACCACGATCAAGCGTCCGTGTACCGACACACCGTGCAACCCCGCGATGGCCGCCGCGGCACTTTCGGCGGACTTCATTTCCACGAACCCAAAGCCCTTTGAGATGCCCGTGTCACGGTCCATCATCACCTTGGCCGAGGAAACATCGCCAAACTCTGAGAAGTTGCTTCGGAGGGCGGATTCGGTCACGGAGTAGGGCAGGTTGCCCACGTAGATCTTGCTGCTCATGCAAAGAGCCTTTCCTTATTCTTGATCGATTCACCGATGGGATCTGCCCCATCGTTTCGGTGAAGTGCGGGCGACCGGCTTGGAGCCTGCGCAGAGGCAGGAACGGCATTCGGTCGGAGGTTCAGCGGGCCTGCTGGCTCTCGCCAGTGGACTCGATCCAGCCCTGGGTCACCGCGAAGAGCTGAGCGGCATGACGGGACGCAAAGGTCCTGTCGAAACGGAAGACCCGGCAATACGTGCCGTTGCCGTCCGCACGCTTGATCGCGAAGGCGGCACTGAAGCGGCCGCCGCCGGCGGCGTGTGTCGTGGGCGAAACGACGTACTTGCCCATGGGGATGAAGTTGTTCGGAATCTCGTTCGATCGGTTAACAGGCCAGCGTGCGGCCTGCCGCAGCAAGGCTGCAGGGGGTGCCAAAGTCGGCGCAATTGAACTCGGGTCCGCGGCGTCCGCAAAAGCCGCAGGCTCAGTGCGAAGCGGGGTGGCGTATGAAGAAGCACAGCATCTGCTCGGAGGCGGCGGGGCCCTGCCAGTCGGCTTGCAGACCTTGCGGATCCCCACCCGACCAAGCGTGGCCGGCGCCCTCGATCAGCCACAACTCGGCGTTGGTGCGGCCGTCGGGAGCGACGTGGGTGCGGCGCGTGTAGGCGCGTCCGCCCTCGCGACCGTTCTCGAAGCGATGCTCGCCTGGCCGCCCGGCAACGGCGTTCTCGTAGATGCGCACGCCGTTGCTGGGATGGACGGTCATGTCTCTCATGCCGTGAAAGACGATGGTGGGCGGCGTGCGATCCCTCAGCGAGCGTTCGACGCGTGGCGGCTGATCCGCGCGCCCATGCCGCTGAAGCGAGGGCGCGCCGCTGGCGTCGTCGACGGCGCCGTAGGGAAGCCCCGAGTGAATGCCCACGGAGGCGAACAGGTCAGGATAGGTCTGGCCAAGGACTGCCGCCATGGCCCCACCCGCCGACAGCCCGGCGACGTGCACGCGCTGTGTGTCGATCCGATGCTGCGCGATGACGCTGCGCGTGAGGCTGGCGAGCAGGGCGGGCTCGCCGCGTCCCCGCTGCTGATGGCTGTACATGTACCAGCTCCAGCTTGCCTGATCGCCGTTGCGTGTCGGCTTCTCGGGGTACAGCACCATCCAGCCCAGCCGCCCGGCCGCTTCATTCATCTGGCTGCTCAGGACGAAGTCCTCGAGTCCCTGCTTGCCACCATGCAGCATCACCAGCAGCGGTCGAGCCCCGCGCACGTCGCCCGGGGGGGTGTAGAGCTTGTAGCTCATGACGGTCTGCCCATGCACGTGGGTGCCGGAGACGAAGCGCTCCGAGCGCTCCCGCCGCGCGTAGGCCCGGCCGACGTGCCGCGGGACCGAATCGATGTCAGCAGGAAGCGCTGGATCGCGAAGCTCTGAAAGGTGAGTGGCGCGTATGAATTCTGTGGTCATGAAGTGTCCTTGTGACTCGCGCGGCGCCGGCGCACGGGGCGCAGAGGGACTCGCGGGCATGGTGGAGGCGGGGCTGCTCACGGGAGCCATTCGTCCTCGAGGTGCCGGGGGTCAAGCTCATCACGGATGAACTGGACCAGACCAGGCGACGGACAGCGGGGAAGTTCGATGAACAGGGCGCGTCGCGGCGGGGTGTGGCGCCTGCGAAAGATGAGCGTTCCAAGTTCCGAACGGTGAGGGCAGATGTAGATCACGTCGAATGACGCAAGGTCGACACTGCAGATGTTGGCCAGTTCGGCCTTGACGAACATATCGCATCCTTCGATCCAGCTCCGCAGGGGAACGTCCGGGCGCCAGGGGCGGCCACAGGTGCTCGCTGACGCGAAAGTCGGACTACCGAGGGGCGCGAATGTCAGTGCTCGCCATTGAAGCACGGATCCGAAGGCTGCGCGGTTTATCTTTTCGGGCCGAAGACACTGCTTGGAGCTTGACCGCGCCGCGAACCGAGCATCGCAAGCGACGTGGCGGTAGATCGTCCGGCTCATGGCGCAATTCGCGCGGAGCGCGATTTGCCAGAGGACAGCGGGCCATCCCGCCCTACATCAAGGCGCCATCATGAACAGCAGTACATCGGCTTCCGAGTCCACTCGTCCTACGACCTCGAAGCCTGAGAACGAGAACGACGATCCCGTCGGTGATTCCATTGCGAACCAGTCGCCGGAGGGCGTTCGCACCGGCGACGCATCGGACGAATCGAACTCCGGCGCCGAGCGAACCGGCAATGACGGCAAGAAGCGTTCGACGCAAGAGGACACAGAGGGCAAGCCGCAAGAGCTGCCTGAAGGCAGCGACGTGCCTCCCGACGACGATGCCACTGCACGCCCTGTACCAGATGCGGCCGGTCAGGCGCGGCGTGGAATCTCAGATGCGGATCTGCCGCAGTCCGCGCGCGGCTGACCGGCGCTGCCGCAACGCATCTCCTCTTCCAGCCAAGCCAGGGTGAGGAAAACCGGTTCCCTTGTGCATCGCGCGCGCACGTGCCGATATGGCCATCTGCGGTCAGCCGGTCGTGAGCACGCGCAGGATGTCCGGATACCAGCTGCAGTTCAATCCAAGGGTTTCGTCAAAGGCCGCCTCCCTGTTTCGCCCTTCCAGACGAGCGGAGTGGATGCCCAGCAGCCGCCAGGGAAACCCCGGCTGGGACG
>NZ_JBQEOF010000026.1:0-79979 GCF_052044995.1 Roseateles sp. 22389 | reverse complement strand
CCAGGTCGCCGCGCTGAGCAGCAAGCAGGTCGCGGGCCTGACCACCGACCAGATGGCCGCCCTGGAAACGGGTGACCTGAAGGCGCTGTCCACGACCGCCGTGCGGGCGCTGGGCACCGACCAGATCGATGCGCTGAACTCCGACCAGGTCGCCGCGCTGACGACCCAGCAAGTCGCCGCGCTGACGACCGGCCAGGTCAGCAACCTGTCCTCGGACGACCTCAACGCGCTGACCAGCGCGCAGGTGAAGGCGCTGTCGACCCAGCAGGTCGCCGCGCTGACCACCGGCCAGGTCAACACCATGGAGTCCGCCGACGTGGCGGCGCTGACGACCCAGCAGGTCGCCGCGCTGAGCTCGTCGCAGGTCGGCGCGCTGAGCACCGACTCGATCATCGCCCTGAGCTCCGGCCAGGTCGCCGCGCTGAGCAGCAAGCAGGTCGCGGGCCTGACCACCGACCAGATGGCCGCGCTGGAATCGGCCGACCTGCGGGCGCTGTCCACGGTCGCCCTGCGCGCCCTGACCAGCGACCAGCTCGAGGCGCTGAGCTCCGACCAGGTCCAGGCGCTGACGACCCAGCAGGTCGCCGCGCTGACGACCGCGCAGGTCAGCCAGCTCGCCACCGATGACGTGGGCGCCCTGACCTCCGGCCAGCTGCGCGCCCTGGGCACCGCCCAGGTCGCCGCGCTCGGCACCGCCCAGCTCGACGCGCTGAACAGCGACCAGGTCGCCGCGCTGACGACCCAGCAGGTCGCCGCGCTGACCACGACCCAGGTCAGCAACCTGTCCAGCGATGACCTGAACGCATTGACCAGCGCCCAGATCAAGGCGCTGACCACGCAGCAGGTCGCCGCGCTGACGACCGGCCAGATCAACACGATGGAAACGGCCGACGTGGCCGCGCTGGCCACCAACCAGATCGCCGCGCTGAGCTCGTCGCAAGTCGGCGCGCTGAGCACCGAGGCCATCGTCGCGCTGACCTCCTCGCAGGTCGCCGCGCTGACCACGAAGCAGATCGGTGGCCTGACGACCGACCAGATGGCCGCGATCGAGACGGGCGATCTCAAGTCGCTGTCCAGCGTCGCGCTGCGTGCCCTGGGCACCGACCAGCTGGATGCGCTGGGCTCCGACCAGATCGCCGCGCTGACGACCCAGCAGGTCGCCGCCCTGACCACCGGCCAGGTCAGCAACCTGTCCAGCGATGACCTGAACGCGTTGACCAGCGGCCAGATCAAGGCGCTGACGACCCAGCAGGTCGCCGCGCTGACGACCACGCAGGTCTCGACCATGACCAGCGACGACGTCGCCGCGCTGACCACCGCGCAGGTGCAGGCCCTGGGCTCGGCCCAGGTCGGCGCCCTGAGCACCGACGCGATCGTCGCGCTGGGCTCGGCGCAGGTCGCCGCGCTGACCACGAAGCAGGTCGCCGGCCTGACGACCGACCAGATGGCCGCGATCGAGACGGGCGACCTCAAGTCGCTGTCGACCGCCGCGCTGCGTTCGCTGGGCACCGACCAGCTCGACGCGCTGGGCTCGGACCAGATCGCCGCGCTGTCGACCCAGCAGGTCGCCGCGCTGTCGACCGCCCAGGTCAGCAACCTGAGCAGCGATGACCTGAACGCGTTGACCAGCGCGCAGATCAAGGCGCTGTCGACCGCGCAGGTCGCCTCGCTGACGACCACCCAGGTCTCGACCATGACCAGCGACGACGTCGCCGCGCTGAACTCGGCGCAGGTCGCCGCGCTGAGCTCGGCCCAGGTCGGCGCGCTGAGCACCGACGCCGTGGTGGCCCTGAGCTCCGCCCAGGTCGCCGCGCTGAACAGCAAGCAGGTCGCCGGCCTGACCACCGACCAGATGGCCGCCCTGGAAACGGGCGACCTGAAGGCCCTGTCCACCAACGCCCTGCAGGCGCTGACCTCGGCCCAGCTGGAAGCGCTGGGCTCCGACCAGATCGCCGCGCTGTCGACCCAGCAGGTCGCCGCGCTGACGACCGGCCAGATCGCCAACCTGACCAGCGATGACCTGAACGCGCTGACCAGCGGCCAGATCAAGGCGCTGTCCACGCAGCAGATCGCCGCGCTGACGACCACCCAGGTCGCCGCGATGGAGTCCGCCGACGTGCAGGCGCTCGCCACCAACCAGGTCGCCGCGCTGAGCTCGGCCCAGGTCGCCGCGCTGAGCACCGACGCCGTGGTCGCCCTGAACTCGGCCCAGGTCGCCGCGCTGAGCAGCAAGCAGGTCGCCGGCCTGACCACCGACCAGATGGCCGCGATCGAAAGCGGTGACCTGAAGTCGCTGTCGACGCTCGCCCTGCGCGCGCTCAGCAGCGACCAGCTGGAAGCGCTGAGCTCCGACCAGGTCCAGGCGCTGACCACCGCGCAGGTGGCCTCGCTGACGACCACGCAGGTCAGCCAGCTGGCGACGGACGACTTCGCCGCGCTGACGACCGGCCAGCTGCGCGCCCTGACCACCGGCCAGATCGCCGCGCTGGGCTCGGCCGAGCTGGAAGCGCTGGGCTCCGACCAGGTCGCCGCGCTGACGACCCAGCAGGTCGCCGCGCTGACGACCAGCCAGGTCGCCAACCTGACCAGCGACGACCTCAACGCGCTGACCAGCGCGCAGGTCAAGGCGCTGAGCACCGCCCAGGTGGCCGCGCTGACCACCGCGCAGGTCAACACCATGGAGACCGCTGACGTGGCCGCGCTGGCCACCAACCAGGTCGCCGCGCTGAGCTCCGACCAGGTCGGCGCGCTGACGACCGAAGCGGTCGTGGCGCTGAGCTCGACGCAGGTCGCCGCGCTGACCAGCAAGCAGGTCGCCGGCCTGACCACGGACCAGATGGCCGCCCTGGAATCGGGTGACCTGAAGGCCCTGTCGACGGTGGCGCTGCGTGCGCTGACCAGCGACCAGCTGGGCGCCCTGGGCTCCGACCAGGTCGCCTCGCTGACGACGACGCAGGTCGCCGCGCTGACCACCGGCCAGGTGAGCACGCTCGCCAGCGACGACCTGAACGCGCTCACCAGCGCTCAGGTCCGCGCGCTGACGACGCAGCAGGTCGCCGCGCTGACGACCACGCAGGTTTCCACGATGGAGAGCGCCGACGTCGCGGCCCTGAGCTCGCAGCAGGTCCAGGCGCTGAGCTCGGCCCAGATCGGCGCGCTGAGCACCGAGGCGGTGATCGCGCTGAGCTCGGTCCAGGTGGCCGCGCTGAGCTCGGCCCAGGTCAAGGGCCTGACGACGGACCAGATGGCCGCGCTGGAGACCGGTGACCTGCGCTCGCTGTCCACGGTCGCCCTGCGCGCCCTGGGCACCGACCAGATCGAGGCGCTGGGCTCCGACCAGATCGCCGCGCTGACGACCGTCCAGGTCGCCGCACTGACGACCGCGCAGATCGCCAACCTGAGCAGCGACGACCTGAACGCGCTGACCAGCGGCCAGATCCGCGCGCTGGGCAACAGCCAGCTGCAGGCCCTGACGACCACGCAGATCTCGACGATGACGACGGACGACGTCGCCGCGCTGAGCTCGGCGCAGCTGCAGGCCCTGGGCTCGGCCCAGATCGGCGCCCTGAGCACCGACGCGATCCAGGCGCTGAGCTCGTCGCAGGCGGCGGCCCTGAGCTCGGCCCAGGTCGACGGCCTGACCACCGACCAGATGGCGGCCTTCGAGTCGGCCGACCTGCGCAGCCTGAGCACGCTGGCGATCCGCTCGCTGGACAGCGCTCAACTGGAAGCGCTGGGCTCCGACCAGATCGCGGCGCTGACCACGCAGCAGGTCGCCGCGCTGAGCACGCTGCAGGTGAGCCAGCTGGCCACCGACGACGTGCAGGCGCTGACCTCGACGCAGGTCGTGGCGATGAGCTCGGCCCAGCTGAGCGCCTTCACCACCGACCAGGTGCAGGCGATCGACACCGGGGACCTGGCGGCGATCGCCAGTGGCAACCTGGTGGCCTTCGGCTCGGCGGACTTCGAGGCCTTCAGCTCGGACCAGATCCACGCGCTGACCTCGCAGCAGTGGAGCGCGGTGAGCGCGACGCAGGTGGCGGGCATCGAGACGGCCGACATCGCCTCGATCTCGACCGCCGGCATCCACGCGCTGAGCACCGCGGCGATCCACGCCTTCAGCACCGACCAGATCGCGGCGCTGACCAGCGACCAGGTCCATGAATTCAGCACCGCGCAACTGCGCGCGCTGGGCACGGACCAGATCGCGGCCATCACCACGGACGACATCGGCGCGCTGACCAGCACGCACTTCGGGACGATGACCTCGTCGCAGCTGCATGCGTTCACGACCGACCAGATCCTGGCGCTGGACTCGAGCGACATCCACGCGCTCACCTCGGTGCAGATCCAGGGCCTGTCGACCGACCAGATCGTGGCGATGACCTCCGACCAGTTCATCGGCTGGGACACGCAGGACCTGGCCAGCATGAGCATGGAGCAGGTGCTGGCGATGACCTCCGACCAGAAGGCCGGCTGGAGCGACGAGCAGATCAACGCCCACTTCATGGCCACGCCGATCATGCTGGACCTGGACGGCAACGGCATCCAGACGCTGGCGGCCAAGGACGGCGTGCACTTCGACCTCAACGCCACCGGTCACAACGACAAGTGGGGCTGGGTCGGCGGCAACGACGGCCTGCTGGTGATGGATCGCAACGGCAACGGCGCGATCGACAGCGGCGCCGAGCTCTTCGGCTCGGGCACCACGGTCAACGGCCGCAAGGGCCTGGACGGCTTCGCCGCCCTCGCCGCGCTGGACGCCAACCATGACGGCCACGTCAACGCCAAGGACGCGGACTTCAGCCACCTGCAGGTCTGGGTCGACGCCAACCACGACGGCAAGACCGACGCGGGTGAGCTCAAGTCGCTGACCGACCTGGGCATCGTCGACCTGAACCTGGGCGCGACCAAGGGCACGGACGTCGATCACGGCAACCTGATCGGCCTCGTGTCCAGCTACACCAAGGCGGACGGCACGACGAGCGAGATGTCCGACGTGTGGTTCACCAAGGACGGCGCGACGCAGCAGGTCCATGGCACGACGCGGGAAGCCGCGCCGCAGCTGGGCGACCTGCTCGCCCAGCCGGAAGCCAACCTGCTCGGCGGCGCGACGGCGCACACCGCGACGGCGGCCACGGCGGCCACCACCGCGGCGTCCACCGACGCGGTCAACCACGACGTGCTGAGCGCGGCCTACAAGAAGCTGCATGACGACGACCAGAACGGCGCTGTTCCGCTGATCTAAGCGGCAGTCCGGAACCGGGGGCCTCGCGCCCCCGGTTTGCCGTTTGCGGCCCTCGCCCGCGCGCCCCGCCGGCGTGGGCCGCAAACGACAGACCGCCAGGTTCCAGCAGTACCCTCCCACCCCCATGGCCACCTTCGACGTCGGATCGCTCACTCCCGAGGAGATCGCAGCCCTCACCACCGCGCAGCTCGCCACGCTGACCGGGCCGGAGTGGGCCATGCTGAGCGCCGCCCAGGTGGTGGGCCTGACCACGCTGCAGGTGCATGCGCTGACCGCGCGGCAGCTCAACTATCTGGCCTCGGGCCAGCTCGCGGCGCTGGAGCTGCAGGACGTGCAGGCGCTCAACACCGGCGCGCTGCGGACGCTGACCACCGCCTCGCTGGCCGCGCTGACCACCGACCAGATCCATGCGCTGACCACCGCGCAGATCCCGGCGCTGACCGTGGACCGGCTGCGCCGCATGGACAGCGACCAGTTCAGCGCGTTAGACAGCGCGCAGATCGCGGCGCTGTCCTCGGTGCAGGTGCGCGGCCTGGGCAGCGCGCAGATCGGCCTGCTGAGCACCGAGGAGGTGGCCGTGTTCAGCACCGCCTCGATGCAGGTGCTCAACACGGTGCAGATCGGCGCGCTCAGCGTCGACCAGCTCAATGCCTTCAGCACCGCCCAGATCGGCGCGCTGCGCGGCAACCAGACCCGCGGCCTGAGCGGCGACCAGCTCAGCGCGCTCGGCACCGACGCGCTGCAGGCGCTGAGCACCGGCGCGATCCGCGGGCTGACCACGGCCGCGGTGTCGCAGCTGTCCTCGGACGCGGTGCAGTCGCTGGACAGCCGCCAGATCGCCGCGATGACCAGCCAGCAGTTCCGCACGCTGGGCACCGACGCGCTGGTGGCGCTGACCACCGAGCAGGCCGGCGCGCTCAACACGCTGCAGATCAAGTCGCTGAGCACGGCCCAGGTGGCCGCGCTCGAGGGCGAGGACCTGGCGGCCATCGGCACCAAGGGCCTGCGCGCGCTGAACTCGGCGCAGCTCGGCGCGCTGTCGTCCGACCAGTTCGACGCGCTCAGCTCGCGCCAGGTGCAGAGCCTGACCTCGACCCAACTGATCGGCGTGGGCAGCGAGCAGCTGCCCGCCTTCAGCACCGACGAGCTGCGCCTGCTCAGCAGCAGCGCGTTGATCGGCCTGAAGCCGGAGGTGCTGGGCGCGATGAGCGCCGAGCAGCTCGGCGCGCTCAAGACGCTGCAGATCGCGATGCTGACCACGCGCCAGCTGGCCGCGCTGGACACCGACGACCTGGCCGCGCTGTCGACCGCGCAGTTGGCCGCGCTGAGCTCCAAGCAGCTGCAGTCGCTGACGACCGAGCAGTTCCACTCGCTGGGCACCGAGGACCTGGCCGCGCTGAGCAGCGCGACGCTGCGCGGGCTCACACCGGCGCAGATGGCCTCGCTGAGCTCCGAGCAGTTGGCCGTGCTGAGCGGCGCGCAGACCGGCGCGCTGACGACGGCGCAGCTGCGTGACCTGAGCGACGAACAGCTCGCCGCGCTGGGCACCGGCGCGATCCAGGCGCTGTCCACCCGCGTGATCGCGACGCTGACCGACCACCAGCTCGGCGTGCTGAGCTCGGACCAGCTGCAGGCGCTGACCAGCAGCCAGATCCGCGCGCTGGGCACGGCGCAGCTCGCGGCGATGAGCCCGGAGGACCTGAACGCGCTGAGCACCGCGCAGTTCGCGACGCTCACTTCGGCGCAGTTCCGCGGCCTGACGACCGACCAGGTGGCGCAGCTGGAGCCCGAGGATTTCGGCGCGCTGAACGCGACGGTGATCCGCTCGCTCAGCAGCGCGCAGGTGCAGGCGCTGGACGTCACCCTGGTGGCCGCCTTCAGCACCGGGCAGACCGGCGCGATGACCGCGGCGCAGGTGGCGGCGCTGACGCCGGCCCAGCTGCAGGTGCTGGCCCCGGCCTCGCTGCAGGCCATCAGCACGCTGGCGATCCGTGGCCTGAGCGCCGACCAGCTCGACGCGCTCGGCCCGACCGGCCTGGCCTCGCTGCGCGACGGCCAGCTCGCCGCGCTCAGCACGGCGCAGGTGCGCACCCTGGACCATGACAGCCTCAACGCGCTGGGCACCCATTTCGCCGCGCTGACCTCCTTCCAGTTGGCGGCGATCTCGACCGACGAGATCGGCGCGCTCGATCCGGCGCTGCTGGCCGCCGTCAAGCCGGTCTACCTGAGCGCGCTGAGCACCGAGCAGATCCACCTGCTGAGCCGCGAGCAGGTCGGCGCCTTCGGCAGCACGCAGACCGCGCTGCTGGGCACCGGCCAGGTCGCGGCGCTGACGCCGGCCCAGATCGACGCGCTGTCCACCGACGGCGTGCGCGGCCTGAGCGTCCAGGCCCTGCAGGGGTTCACGACCGAGCAGCTGAACGCCCTGGTGCCCGAACAGTTCGCGGCGATGCGCACCAACCAGGTCGCCGCGCTCACGACGACCCAGATGGCCGCGCTGGAACAGGCCGACCTGAACGCGCTGGATTCGGCGCAGTTCTCGGTCTTCTCGTCCCGGCAGCTGGCGGCGCTGTCCACCGACCAGATCACCAACCTGGAGTTCCAGGACGTGGTGGGCCTGACCACCCGCGCCCTCGCCGGATTCAGCTCGACCCAGATCGCCGCGATGAACGGCGACAGCATCGCCTCGCTGAGCAACGCGCAGCTCGCAGCGCTGAGCTCCAGGCAGCTGATGGGGCTGACGGCCGACCAGATCGACCGGCTGGGCACGGCGCAGCTGGCCAGCCTGGGCTCGCAGGCGCTGCTGGGGATGAGCAGCGACCAGTTCGGCTCGCTCGACCTGGACCAGATCGGCGCGTTGTCGGTCAAGCAGATCGCGGCGCTGAACTCGCTGCAGATCGCCGCCATGGATCCGACCGCGCTGGCGGCGCTGACGACGCTGCAGTTCGCGGCGCTGCGCTCGTCGCAGCTGGCGGCGCTCAGCGCCACGCAGCTCGCGGCGCTGGAGACCCAGGACCTGGCGGTGCTGCACACGACGGCGCTCAAGGCGATGGGCTCCGACCAGATCGCGCTGCTGAGCGTCGACCAGGTGGCGGCGCTGCGGCCCGACCAGGTCGGCGCGCTGAGCTACCAGCAGGCGGCGGCCATGACCACCGAGCAGATCCAGGCCCTGGGCACCGCCCAGATCCTGGGCCTGACCAACGTGCAGGTGCTGGCCTGGACCAGCGACCAGATCGCCGCGCTGGATGCGCAGGACGTGGCCCTGCTGCCCGGCCGCGCGATCCGGGTGATGGACGCCGGCGACTTCGCCGGCCTCACCACCGACCAGGTCCACGCCATGACCAGCCTGCAGCTGGCCGAGATGACGACCGCGCAGCTGGCCGGCTTCGGCACCGAGGACTACGCGGCGCTGAGCTCCTCGGCCTTCCGGGCGCTGGGGACGGCGACGCTGAACGCGCTGTCGACCGAGGTCTTCGCCTCGCTCGGTTCGGACCAGGTCCACGGGCTGTCGACGCAGACGCTGCGCGGGCTGCACACCGAGGCCCTCGCGGCGATGAACTCGGACGCGATCGCGGCGCTGGACAGCCACCAGGTCGCCGCGCTGAGCTCCCAGCAGGTGGCGGCGATCTCGTCCGAGGGCTTCGCGGCGATGTCCAGCGAGGATCTGGCCGCGCTGAGCCGCGACCAGGCCCGGGCGCTGACGCTGGACCAGATCCATGCGATCGGCACCGACGCGATCGTCGGCTTCGAGACCCGCGACCTGGCCGCGCTGAACATGGACCAGGTGCTGGCCTTCAGCACCGAGGCGCTGCAGGCGATGAGCGGCGCGCAGCTCGACGCGCTGTTCCTGGCCACGCCCATCCTGCTGAACCTGGACGGCCACGGGCTGGGCACGGTGTCCGCGGCGCAGGGCGTCAGCTTCGACATGAACAACACCGGCCATGCCCAGCAGTGGGGCTGGATGGCGCAGGGCAACGGGCTGCTGGCCCGCGACCTGAACGGCAACGGCCAGATCGACTCCGGCGGCGAGCTCTTCGGCAGCGGCACCCTGCTGGCGAACGGCCACCGCGCGGCCAACGGCTACGAGGCCATGCAGGCGCTCGACGCCAACGCGGATCACGTCCTCAATGCGCAGGACGCCGCCTTCTCGCAGCTGCGGATCTGGGCCGACGCCAACGGCAACGGCAAGACCGACGCGGGCGAGCTGAAGTCGCTGTCGGAGCTGGGCATCGTCGAGCTGGACCTGGCCGCCCGCTCGAGCACGACCGTCGATCACGGCAACCTGGTGGGCCTGATCTCGGGCTACAAGACCGCGGACGGCGTGACCCACCAGATGGGCGACGTCTGGTTCGCCAAGGCCAGCGACGGCACGGCGGACGCCGCGACCGACGCCACGGGCTCGGCCGCCCGGGCCCATCTGGCCGCGGAGGACCTGCTGGCGGCGCCTTCGGCGTCCACCACCGCCCTGCTGTCCGACGCCGCGCACACGGCCGCTGCGGCAAGCTCGACGACGGTCGCCCCTGGCGCCGCGGCCGGGGCGGCGCCGGACGAGACCGCCGCCACGGTCCACCACGCCGCGATGGCGGCCCTGCAGGCCACCGCCCGGCGGCTGGAAGAGGACGGCGCGGTCCCGCTGCTCTGACCCCTGAGCGCGGGACTGGGCCGGAGCCATCCCCCTTATCGGCGCATGCCCTCCCGGGACGAGGGGACACAATCGGCCGGATGAAGACACTCTGCATCGAGGGCTGGCGGGGGGTGAACCACTCCATCGCGATGGTCAACCAGAACCAGATCCTGGAGATGGTGAAGGACCCGCGGTTCGAGCTGTTCCACCGGGACGCGCCCTTCTTCATGCCGCACTGGGACAAGGGCAAGCTGGACTCGGGCTTCGCGCCCGAGGAGCGCGCCATCATCGACGCCCTGCCCGACCCCGGCGACCGGGTGATGGACGTGCGGCTGCGCATCGCCTCGCCGGTGCGGCTGGGTGATCCGGCCGCCGCGCGCCGCAACGCGACCTTCGTCGTCACCGAGTTCGGCCTGTCCGGCAAGAGCTTCGACCCGCCCGAGATGCCGCCCGCCGCGCTGACCCAGGGCGACGACTTCGTCGTCACGCCGACCCGCTGGTCCAAGGCGCGGCTGGTCGACTACGGCTTCGAGGCCGACAAGGTCCTGGTCGTGCCGCACGGCTACAAGACCGACACCTTCTTCCCGATGACGCCCGAGCAGCGCCAGGCCGCCCGCGCGGCGCTGGGCATGCAGCCGCACGAGACGGTGTTCAGCAACGTCGGCGTGGCGACCTGGAACAAGGGCATCGACCTGCTGCTGCTGGCCTTCGCCGAGCTGCGCCTGCAGGGCCTGCCGGTGCGGCTGATCCTCAAGGACCACCAGGGGCTGTACGGCATCGGCGTCGAGCGCCTCTTCGCCGAGCTGGCCACGCGGGCGCCGGCGCTGAACGCGCCGCAGGTGCGCGACGGCATCTCCATCCTGTCGACCAGCCTGAACCTGCCGCAGTTGCGCTCGCTGTACGCGCTGTCCGACGCCTATGTCTCCCCCTACCGCGCCGAAGGCTTCAACCTGCCGGTGCTGGAGGCGATGGGCTGCGGCACGCATGTGATCGTCAGCGGCGGCGGCGCCACCGACGACTTCACCCCGCCCGAGCTCTGCCACCGCCTGCACAGCCGTCCCGGCACCGCGGCCGACGCGCCGCAGCCGGTCGGCGCCTTCGTCGTGCCCGACCTGGACGACCTGCGCGAGGCCATGCTGCAGGTGGTCGAGCAGCGCCTGACGCCGGCGCCGCGCCGCGAGGCCGCCCGCCAGCGGCTGGCGCAGCGCTTCTCCTGGGGTACGGTCACGAAGCAGCTGCTGGACCTGATGTGACATGAGCACTGCCAAGCCCAGCATCGCCGTCGCCATCGTCGACACCGACCTGCATGTCCTGGCGCGCCAGGCGCTGCTGCACAGCATGCGGCAGATGGAGCTGCAGGGCCTGCCCTTCAGCCAGGTGCTGATCTATTCGGACAAGCCGGAGCTCTGGCCCGGCCTGCCGGTGATCCCGGTGCCGACGCTGCGCTCGATCGCCGAGTACAACCTGCTGATCACCCGCGAACTGGCCAAGCACCTCAGCGCCGACCATGTACTGGTGATCCAGTACGACGGCTTCGTGCTCAACGCCGACCAGTTCTCGCCGCACTTCCTGCATTACGACTACATCGGCGCGCCCTGGCCCAACTACGAGGTCAACGAGGTCGGCAACGGCGGCTTCTCGTGGCGCTCCCGGCGGCTGGTGCATGCGGTCGCCCAGCTGGACTACCCGGACCCGACCGAGGCCGAGGACCTCTACATCTGCCGCACGATGCGCGAGACGCTGGAGCGCGCCGGCTGCCGCTTCGCGCCCAAGGCGATCGCCTCGCACTTCTCGGTCGAATTCCCTGCGGTGCCCTACCCGACCTTCGGCTTCCACGGCATCTTCCACCTGCCGACGGTCTACCGCGAGATGCCGGACTTCCTGCTGGACCACCTCTCCGACCGCATCGTCAAGACGCGCAGCGGCTTCCTGCTGCCCGGCTTCCAGTCGGTGTCCCCGGCGACGGCCGAGAAGCTCCAGCAGCGCCTGGCGGCATTGAACGCGGCGCCCTGAACGCCGGCGCCCCTGCCCCCTCTTCCGCCCCTATTCCCCAAGAACGACACGAGACCCACAAGGCCACCGATGAACGCGAAGCAGCAGATCGTCATCCTGATTCCCCACGGCGTGCAGACCGGCGGGCCGGAGGCCTTGCACCAGCTGTCGGATTCGCTGATCCGCCAGGGCCACGACGCGCGCGTCTGGTACGTGCTGCCCACCGACCTGCCGGCCGTCGACGACCTGTTCCGTCGCAACGGCCTGGGCGCCGGCACGGTGCTCAAGCTGCAGCCGCGGCCCAACACCGTCGCCGACTACGAGAAGTACCAGGTGCGGCTGGCCGAGGAGATCGCGATGACGCCGGACACCTGCGTCGTCCTGGCCGAGACCTATGTGCACTGGCTGCGCTACTTCCAGCCCTGCAAGCCGATGGTCTGGTGGCTGAGCATCGACAACGCCTTCGAGTACCTGTCGGTCAACAAGATCAACCTCAACCTGCTGCGCAGCGAGCGCGTGCTGCACACCTACCAGTCGGGTTACGCGCGCGACGTCATCCAGGCGCTGGGCTGCACCCGCACGCTGCCGCTGTCGGACTACACGCCCGGCAAGCCGGTGCCGGCCGCGGGCGAGCCGGTCTTCGAGACCGCCGCCAAGACCGACATCGCGCTCAACGCCAACCACAAGGTGGTCTACGACGTGGGCGCGATCGCCGCCCGGCTGGAGCGCGAGAACGGCTGCAAGGTCCACCTGATCCGCGGCCTGACGCGGGCCCAGGTCTACGAGGCGCTGGGGCGCAGCAAGCTGTTCATCGACCTGGGCACCTTCCCGGGCAAGGACCGGCTGGCGCGCGAGGCGCTGATGCGCGACTGCTGCGTCTTCGCGCTGGACGTGGGCGCCGCGCGCGACTACGCGCTGCCCGAGGAGTGCTATTTCAAGCCGGACCAGGTGGACCAGGTGTTTGCCGGCGCGGCCGGGCTGATGCGCGATTTCGAGCTCTACCTGGAGCTGTCTCGCCCGGCGCGGCAGGCGGTGCTGCGCGAGCGCATGGTCTTCGAGCGCGAAGTGGCCGGGCTGGCGCACGCCTTCACCGTGTAGGCAATCGCCTCACACCGGCTTTCGCCGGGCGCGCCTTGAGAAGTCGCGACACACCGCCGAAGATCTGACAGGCCGCGGTAGCGGCCGGGGTACCCATCGGGAGGAACACCAATGAAGTTTTCAGATCTCAAGGTCAAAACCAAGCTGTGGGCGGGATTCGGGGTGATGGCGGTGATCGTCGCCGCCGTCGCCGGCGCGGCGCTGTACTGGCTGAACCAGTCGAGTTCGCGCGTCGAGGACTACCTGCAGGGCGTGGCCGCGCGCGAACGATTGATCGTCGAGCTGCAATCCGCGGCGAAGTCGCGGGCCATCGCCGCGCGCAACCTGGTGCTGGTGAGCACGCCGCAGGACCGCGCGCTGGAGCTGGAGGCCGTCACCCGTTCCCATGAGGCGGTGCAGCAGTCGCTGGACCGCCTCAAGCAGCACCTGGCCGCCGCGGCCGACGCCACCGCGCAGGACCGGGCGCTCTTCGACAAGGTCGATGCGATCGAGCAGCAGTACGGCCGGGTCGCGCTGGCGATCGTGGGCCTGGCCAAGGACGGCCAGCGCGACGAGGCCATCGGCAAGATGAACGCGGAATGCCGGCCGCTGCTGGCGTCGCTGCTGACGGCCACCGGCGACTTCATCCGCTACGAGGACGAGCGCTCGACCGCCGAGACCCAGGCCGCGACCGCGCTGTTCGCGCAGGACCGGATGCTGCTGATCGCGACCGCGCTGCTGTCGGCGGGCGTGGCGGGGCTGCTGGGCTGGCTGATCAGCCGCGCGGTCACCCGGCCGCTGAACCGCGCGATCCAGGTCGCGCAGTCGGTGGCCGACGGCGACCTGCGCGACGAGATCCAGGTCGAGGGCCGCGACGAGCTGAGCCAGTTGCTGACGGCGCTCAAGGCGATGAGCGGCAACCTGTCGACGATGGTCACCAACGTGCGCCAGGCCGCGGACGGCATCGCGACCGCCTCGACGCAGATCGCCACCGGCAACCAGGACCTGTCCAGCCGCACCGAATCGCAGGCCGGCGCGCTGCAGCAGACGGCATCCTCGATGGCGCAGATGACGGAGACGGTGCAGGTCAATGCCGAGACCTCGCGCAAGGCCACCGGCCTGGCGGACGCCGCGGCGCAGGTCGCCGGCCAGGGCGGCGAGGTGGTGGACCGGGTCATCACCACGATGGCGGCCATCACCGGCTCCAGCAAGCGCATCGGCGACATCACCGGCGTGATCGACGGCATCGCCTTCCAGACCAACATCCTGGCCCTGAACGCCGCGGTGGAAGCGGCGCGCGCCGGGGAACAGGGCCGCGGCTTCGCGGTCGTGGCCAGCGAGGTGCGCGCGCTCGCGCAGCGCAGCGCGCAGGCGGCCAAGGAGATCAAGACGCTGATCTCGGACAGCGTCGAGAAGGTCGACGCCGGCGGCGTGCTGGTGCAGGAAGCCGGCCGCACCATGGGCGAGGTGCTGTCGCAGGTGCGCAAGGTCACCGACCTGATGGGCGAGATCAACGCCTCCACCGAGCAGCAGACCCAGGGCATCGTGCAGGTGAACGAGGCGGTGGCGGCGATCGACCGCGGCACGCAGCAGAACGCGGCCCTGGTCGAGGAAAGCGCCGCGGCGGCCGAGAGCCTGCGGCAGCAGGCCCTGGCGCTGACCGAGGCGATCGCGCGGTTCAAGGTGGCCACGCCGATCTAGGCGCCGCGGCATCAACCTGCCCCGCTGCCGCGGGATGTGAACCGGCATCGCCATGCCGCTTCGCCCCCGGACTAGCCGATCCCGGGTGGCGACTGGCGGGAGAACGCGCCGCCGTCGAGGGTCGCCCTCCCTCGGTGATCCAGCATCACCGTCATCCGGCGACCCTCGTGGCGCAGCAGGACCTTCGTGCCGGCCGGCCCGCGAAGCGACAGCCGAACGGGACGGCTGTCGCGCCATGCGATGTCCAGGTCCAGCCCGCCGCGCACGCGCATGCCACGCACGGCGCCCCGGGGCCACGCCTGGGGCAGAGCGGGCAGCAGATGGACCTCGCCGCCCCACGACTGCACCAGCATTTCGAGCATGCCGGCGGTGCCGCCGAAATTGCCGTCGATCTGGAATGGCGGATGCGCGTCCAACATGTTGGGGTAGGTGCGCTGCGGCCCGAGCAGCGTCTTCAGCACCTGGTGGGCATGGTCGCCTTCCCCCATGCGCGCCCACAGGCACAGCCGCCAGGCCGTGCCCCAGCCGGTCGCCAGGTCGCCACGCTGTCGCAGGCTGGTCTTGGCCGCGTTCAGCAGCTCGGGGGTGTCGCGCGGGTTGATCTGGCTGCTCGGATAGACGGCATATAGGTGCGAGACGTGGCGATGCTGCTGGTCCGGCGCACCGGCATCCCAGTCCTCCAGCCACTCCTGGAGCTGCCCCTGCCGGCCGATGCGGTCGGGAGCCAGCGCGGAGCGCGCGGCAGCCACGCGGTCCAGGAAGTCCACATCGGCGCCCAGCAGCCGGCCGGCATGCACGGTGCGGTCAAACAGGTCGCGCAGGATCTGCCGGTCCATCGCCGGGCCGGCGCACAGCGATGAGCCGTGCGGGTGCCAGTTCTCCGGCGAGATGGACGGCGAGGTGACGAGGCCGCGGCCCGCCTTGTCTTTCACGAGCGTATCCAGGAAGAACTGCGAAGCGCCCTCCAGCAGCGGGTACAGCCGCTTGAGCAGCGCCGCGTCGCGCTGGTGATCCCAGTGGTCCCACAGCGTGTTGCACAGCCAGGCGCCGCCGCAGGGCCACAGGCCCCACAGCGGGCCGTCGATCGGGGCTGCGGCCCGCCACAAGTCGGTGTTGTGGTGCGCCACCCAGCCACGCGCGCCGTACATCGTCCTGGCGGTCCGCGCGCCAGTGACGGCCAACTCCTCGACCATGCGCAGCAGCGGCTCCACGCAGTCGCCCAGCGCCGCCGCGTCGGCGGGCCAGTAGTTCATCTCGGTGTTGATGTTGATGGTGTACTTGCTGCCCCAGGGCGGATTCACGCCCTCGTTCCAGATGCCCTGCAGGTTGGCCGCTTGCGTGCCGGGGCGCGATGAGGCGATCAGCAGATAACGGCCGTACTGCAGGTACAGCGCGGCCAGTGCCGGGTCGTCGGACTTCTCGGCGGCGGCGATTCGCTCATCGGTGGGCCGCCCTGCGGCTGGCGTGCGACCCAAGTCCAGCGTGAAGCGGCGGTACAGCGACTGGTGGTCGCGCACGTGGTCGCGGCGCAGCGCGGCGTAGGGCCTGGCGGCCGCGGCCTCGGTGTGCCGGCGCACCGTGGCGACGGGATCGCCGCTGGTGTCGCGGAAGTTGACGTAGCTGGTGGCGGCCGCGATCAACAGCGTCGCGTTGCGGGCACCGCTGACACGCAGCCGGCCCTCGGGTGTCACCTCGACGCGGCCGTCGGTGACGACCTTCACGCGCATCGCGTAGGTCAGTCCCGGGGCCGTGTCGGGGCCGGCCTCGTTGCGGCCGGTGACGAGCAAGGCCCCCTGATCGTCGACCACCTTCATAGGGTCGGGATGCCCGGAGCCGAGCTCTTCGCGCTGCATCCAGTCGACCGGCTGGTCCGCCACCAGCACCGTCGCGGAGCCCTGGTAATCGGGGCTGGCGTACGTCGCCTTGCGCGGCCCGCGGCAGGCGAGTTCGAAGGCAATGCGCCCGCGGGCGGCCTGCAGGTTCAACACCACGACCTGGTCGGGCGCGGACACGAAGGCCTCGCGCCGCATCGAGACGCTCGCGCTCTCGTGGCGCAAGGTGGCGATGGCGGTGTCCAGGTCCAGCTCGCGATGGTAGGCGCGCGGCGCCTCGGCGCCGTCGAAGTCGAGCAGCAGGTCCCCCAACGAGCCATAGGCCATCTGCCATAGCGGGCGGGCCATCATCCTGGCGCTGGCCAGGTCCGTGGCCTCCTTGTAGCGGCCTTCGTCGAGCAGGCGACGCACCTCGGGCAGCGCGGCCAGGGCTTCGGGGTTGTCGGGCGTGTACGGGGCTCCTGCCCACAGCGTGTCCTCGTTGAGTTGCAACCGTTCCTGACCCACGCGGCCGAAGACCATCGCGCCGAGCCGGCCATTGCCCAGCGGCAGCGCCTCCTCCCAGCGCGTGGCGGGACGCCGGTACCAGAGCAGATGGTCGGCCCGTTCCTGCGCGCGCCGCGGGGCCGAGGCGGCCAGGCCAGAAGCGCCAGCGAGCGGCACAGCCACGGCTGCGGCCAGCATGCTGCGGCGGGTGAAAAGGGGGCGTCGTGAGAGGGTCATGTCGTGCGCAAGGAGGTGCGGTTGCGGAGTGATCGGCCCCGGCAGGATGACCGCGGATCCCACGGCGCTCTCTAGGTGTTTGTATTGGTAAGGCCAGACAACCTCTCTTCGTACACTGGTATTACCACCCCAACTACAGAGTCCATGGCCCGCGGTGCCGCGCGCCCCGGCTTGCCGCTGAATCGAAGCGCGTCATGAGCGACCACAAAACCAAGGTGTCACGGCGCCAGGCACTACGAGCGGCCCTGGCCGGGCTCGCCGCCCCACTGGCCAACGCCTCCGGCGCAGTGGCCGCCGGTGTCCCGGTGTCCGCGGGTGCCGCCCCCGCCGCCCTCCAATCGGACCGCGTGCCTGAATGGGTGTTGACCACATCGCAGGGCACCTTGCGGATCAGCGCGCTCAGCGAGCGCGCGCTGCGCGTGCGCTTCCTGCCGACGCAATCCCCGGCGCAGGTCGCCCCGCCCAGCCTCGCGCTGCTGCCCAACCGCACGGCGCCGCTCATGACGCAGGCGCCGGGTACGGCCGTCACCCGCCTGGAGCTGCCAGGCATTCGCGGTGAGATGGACCACGCGACAGGCGCGTTGCGCTTCCTCGATCGCCATGGCGCCGTGCTGCTTGGCGAAGCCGCGGGCACCCGGCGCCTCACGCCGTCGCAGCTGGGCGAGGAGCCCGTCTTCATCGCCGAACAGGGTTTTGACTCGCCCGCGGACGAGCGGCTTTATGGCACCGGTTGCTTCCAGGATGGCGCCATGGACCTGCGCGGCCTGCCGCGCCGCCTGACGCAGGTGAACACGCAGATCAGCCTGCCCTTCATGCTGTCGAGCCGCGGTTACGGACTGCTGTGGCACAACAACGGCATGGCCGAGCTGAACACGCCGGAGCAGCGCGTGGCGCTGAACCGCGTCAACGCCGAGAGCAAGGCCGAGGTGGTGGACGTGACCACCACCGCCGGCAACGCCCAGGTCGTGCGCAACGTGACGCGCTTCGAAGGCAGCTTCCGCACCGACACCGCGGGGCGTTTCGCCTTCCTGCTGGATGTCGGCCGTCCGATGGGCTCTCGCCACTCGGTGGAGATCGACGGCAAGTCCTGTATCGAGATGGCCAACCCATGGCTGCCGCCGACGGTGGGTTTCGTCGTCGAGCTGCCGGCGGGCGAGCACCGCGTCCTCGTGCAGGCCGACGAGCACGACGCGCCATCGCTGCAGTTCGGTGCCGTGCAGGCCCGCACGACCTGGCGTTCGCCGGTGGCCGACGCCATCGACTACGTCGTGATCGCCGGCCCCAGCGCCGACGAGGTGATGGCCGGCTACCGCGAGATCTCCGGTGCCACGCCTGTGATGCCGCGCTGGGCCTACGGCTACATCCACTGCCGCGAACGCTTCCATTCGTCGGAAGAGATCGTCGACACGCTGCGCGAGTTCCGCCGCCGCAAGCTGCCCGTCGACGTGATGGTGCAGGACTGGCAGTACTGGGGCCGCCACGGCTGGAACGCGATGCGCTTCGACGAGGATCACTACCCGGACCCCGCGGCGCTGGTTCGCGACGTTCACGGCCTGAAGGGCCGGCTCATGCTGTCGGTGTGGGCCAGGATCGCCCGCGATACCGAGCTCGGCCGCAGCGCCGCGGCGGGCGGCCACTACATCGACCAGACGGACTGGGTCGATTTCTTCAACCCGAAGAGCGCCGCCTTCTACTGGAACAACCAGCGCGACCGTCTGCTCAAGCTCGGCATCGACGCCTGGTGGCAGGACGCGACGGAGCCGGAGAACGACGACCTCGCCGGCCGGCGCACCGCGGCCGGGCGCGGCGAGCGCGTGCGCCTGGCCTACCCCTGGCACGTCACCCGCACCGTCTACGAAGGCCAGCGCCAGGCCCTGCCCGACCAGCGGGTGATGATCATGACGCGCTCGGCCTTCCCCGGCCAGCAGCGCCACGCGTCGGCCACGTGGTCGGGCGACATCGGCAACGACTGGGACACGCTCAAGCGGCAGATCCCTGCAGGCCTGAACATGTCGGCCGCCGGCTACGCCTACTGGACGGTCGACGCGGGCGGTTTCTTCCGGCCGGGCGATGGCCAGTACACCGACACGGCCTATCACGAGCGCCTGATCCGCTGGTTCCAGTACGCCACCTTCCTGCCGCTGCAGCGCGTGCATGGCTACATGACCAACACCGAGTTCTGGCGCTATGGCGACCGGGTGGAGGCCGTGGCCCGCCAGTACCTGGAACTGCGCTACCGGCTGCTGCCCTACCTGTACAGCGTGGCTCACGAGGTCCATGCCAAGGGCTCGCCCATCATGCGCCCACTGGTCTTCGACTTCCCGGACGATCCCCAGGCGCTGGACCAGGCGCACAGCTACCTGTTCGGCCGCGCGCTGCACGTGGCCCCGGTCGTGGCGCCGCAGGCGTCGACCTGGCCGGTGTATCTGCCGCAGTCCGCGGGCGGCTGGGTGGACTTCTGGACCGGCGAGCGCCGCGCCGGTGGTCGCACGCACGACGTGGCTTCGCCGCTGGAGCGGATTCCCCTGCACCTGCGCGCGGGCAGCATCCTGCCACTCGGGCCGGTGCTGCAGTCCACGGCGGACGCCACCGGCGAGGTGCTGGACCTCTACGTCGTGCCTGGACGCGACGGTGCCTTTGACCTCTACGAGGACGGCGGCCTGGACTACGCCTACGAGCGGGGCGCGCTCAGCGTGGTCCGCATGACCTGGGACGACCGCCGCGGCGTGCTGCGTCTGTCGTCGCGCACGGGGCGCTTCGCTGGCATGCGCACGACGCAGCGCCTGCGCATCCACCGCTTCGGCGACGGCCAGCCGGCACTGCAATCCACGCCACTGCGCGAGGTGGTTTACACCGGCCGTGCGATCGAGGTACAGCTGGTTCAACAGCAACGGCAGCGGGCGGCCAACACCAGCCGCAATACGCTGGCACGTGCGGTCGCCGAACCCAAGTCATGAAATGCAAGGGTCAGGCCCTTGCACTTGCTGCGATGCCGCATAAAGTCGCGCCGTGTTCGTCCAGCTCGTGAGGTCCAGCATGAGTTCGATCGCCATGACCGTGTTCCTCGACTCGTCCCCCGGGGAACTTGTCGACCTGCCGCACGCCGGTTCCGGCCTGGAGCATCCGCTGGTCTTCGACAGCGCCGCGCGCGAGATCCGCCAGCTCGCCGCCGACGGCCGCGTCGAGGTGGTCGAGCAGCGCGTCAAGACGGTGGGGAACGACACGCTGATCGAGGAATTGCGCTTTCGGCGGTTGAGCTGATCTCGAAGGCCACGCGGCGGTCGCGGTGTCGCGCCGCGGACGGCAAAGTCCGCCGCCGCCGGTCGACCGTCGACCCTGCGTCCCAGGGTCAGGCCTTGCCGCCCTTACCCGCTTTGCCCGGCGCCTTCGCCACTGCCTTCTCCGGCGCCTTCACCGGCCCCTTGACCGCCGGCCGCGCGTTGCGCACCCGGTTGGCCAGGAACACCTCGCCGATGTCCAGCGTGCTGTCGTGGCCGACGTGCCGCGCGCAGCTTGTCAGCCATCTGTCGGCGGCCTCGCGGCCGAGCACGAACAGCGTGGTCAGCAGCCGCGGGTCGGTGTTGAGCTTGCTCGACGCGCCGAAGGGCGCCAGGCCGTCCTCGTCGGCGATGCGGTGCAGCCGCATCTGCTTGTAGCGCGTCGGATCGATGCGCCGGTCGCGCAGCAGCCGCTGCACGAAGGCGATCGCGCGCAGCTCCGCCACCAAGCTCGCGTTGAAGGTGATCTCGTTGATGCGGTCGTCGATCTCGGAGGCCGTGCGGGGAATGCCCGCGTGCTCACGCGGATTGATCTGGATCAGCAGCACGTCGTCGGAGTGGGTACCGTAGACCAGCGGCCACAGCGCCGGGTTGCCCGAGAAGCCGCCGTCCCAGAAGGGCTCACCGTCGATCACCACCGTCTGCGCGCTGTGCGGCAGGCAAGCCGAGGCCATCAGCGCCTCGATGCCCAGGTCCTCCCCGCTGAACACCCGCGGCTGGCCGGTGCGCACCGAGGTGGCGGTGACGAAGACCTTGATCGGTCCCTCGCGCAGCGCGTCGACATCGACATGGCGTCGCACGATGTCCCGCAGCGGATCGAGGTTGAAGGGGTTGAGCTGGTAAGGGCTCCACAGCCGCAGCCAGGCGTCCCAGGCCGCCATGCCGGGCCAGGCGCTGCGGTTGAAGACCCAGGCCGGCGTCTCGCGCCGCGCGGCCTCCTCCGGCCCCTTGGTCTCGCCGACGACGCCGAAGCAGGCCGGCACGCCCGAGACGTCCTGCCAGAAGCGCGACAGCGCCTGGCGCGCGCCGAGCGCCCCGCCGTGGGCGAAGCCGGTGGCCATGACCGCGGCGTTCATCGCGCCGGCGCTGGTGCCCGACACGCCGTCGATGCGCAACCGGCCGTCCTCGAGCAGCCGGTCCAGCACGCCCCAGGTGAAGGCGCCGTGCGAGCCGCCGCCCTGCAGCGCGAGGTCGATGGAGCGCGGTGCCTCCTGGGCCGGGACCGGCGCGCGCGTGGGCATCGGAACCTCGAGGACGCCCTCGGCGCCGGCACCGCCGGCAGGGCCGATGTCGCCAGGAACGGCGGCGGGCAAGGCACGGGAGCCGCGGCGGCGCGGGCGGGAAGACGTCGTCATGGATGAAGCGGTCGGGAAGCGACGCCGGTCGCGTCGGAACCCGCAGCCTATACCGTGACGAGCCGTCCTTGGGCGCTCAGCTGCCGCTCACCTGTCGCTCACCTGTCGCTCACGCGCTGCCCACGTGCCGCTCACTTGCCGCCGCGCAGCTTGGCCAGCTGGCCCTGGGTCTCGTTCCACAGGTCCATGCCGACCTGCGTCGCCACACCGGCATTCACACGGGTCAGCTTGTCGCGCATGCGGGCGGTCTCCGCCGGGCTCAGCTCGTTGACCGCCATGCCCTTGGCCTTGAGCTCGGCCAGCGCCTTGGCGGCCTCGTCGCGCGTGTCCTTGCGCTCGAAGTCGCGGCTCTTGATCGCCGCCTGCTGCAGCACCGCCTGCTCGTCCTTGGACAGGCCGTCCCAGAACTTCTTCGACACGGTCACGATCCACGGGCTGTAGACGTGGTTGGTCACCGTCAGGTACTTCTGCACCTCGTAGAACTTGGCCGACAGGATGGTGTTGTACGGGTTCTCCTGGCCGTCGACCGCCTTGGTCTCCAGCGCCGAGAACAGCTCCGAATACGGCAGCGGCACCGCGTTGGCGCCCAGCTGCTTGAAGCTGTCCAGGAAGACGTTGTTCTGCATCACGCGCAGCTTGATGCCGTCCAGGTCCTCCAGCCGGTTGACCGCGCGCTTGCTGTTGGTCAGGTTGCGGAAGCCGTTCTCCCAGTACACCAGGCCGACCATGCCCTTGTCGGCCAGCTTGCCGCGCACCTTGTCGCCGACCGGGCCGTCCAGCAGCGCGTCGGCCTCGCGCACGTTGTTGACCAGGAAGGGCGTGTCCCACAGCGCCATCTCCTTGGCGATGCCCACCAGCGTGGCGGTCGAGCCGACCATCATCTCCTGCGCGCCGCCGATCAGCGCCTGCTGCATCTGGGTGTCCGGGCCGAGCGCGGCGCCGCCGATGGCGCGCACCTTCATCTTGCCGCCCGACAGCCGCGCCACCTCGTCGGCGAAGACCTTCACCGCGCGGCCCTGGTTGCTGTTCTCGGCCAGGCCGTAGCCGAAGCGGATCAGGCGCGGCTTGATGTCGGCGGCCTGCGCCGATGACACGGGCAGCGCCGCGCTCAGCGCGACGGCGGCCAGCGCGACGGCGGCGGCCAGGGTGTTGCGGCGGGTCTTGAAGCTCATGGTTGTCTCCTGGGTACGGGGGTCGCTGAGGATCAGGGAAGGGTCGCGGCCGGTCAGCGCATCCACTTGACGGGCGCGATGACCAGCTCGGGGAACACGGTGAACAGCACGAGGATCAGCGCATAGGTCAGCAGGAACGGATTCACGCCCTTGATGACCTGGTGCATCGACAGCCGGCCCACGCCGGCCACCACGTTGAGGACCGTGCCCACCGGCGGCGTGATCAGGCCGATCGCGCCGTTGAGCACGAACATCAGCCCGAAGTACACCGGGTCGATGCCCGCCTTGACCGCGATGGGCAGCATCACCGGCGCGAAGATCAGGATCGTCGGCGTCAGGTCGAGCGCCGTGCCGATCACCACGAGGATCAGCATCATCAGCGCCATCAGCAGCCGCGGCGATTCGATCAGCCCGCCCAGCCAGCCGGTGAGCACGCCCGGCAGGTCCGCCAGCGTGATCATGTAGCTCGCCACCTGCGCGCCAGCGCACAGGAACATCACGATCGCCGTTGTCTTGGACGCCCGCACCAGCACGCCGTGCAGGTCGCGCAGACCCATCTCGCGGTGCACGACGAAGCTGATGACCAGCGCGTAGAACGCCGCGACCACCGCGGCCTCGGTCGGCGTGAACACCCCGGTCTTCATGCCGCCGATGATGATCAGCGGCATCAGCAGCGCCCAGAACGCCTGGGCGGTGGCCTTGAGCCGCTCGCGCATCGGCAGCGCGGTGCCCGGCGGCAGGTCGATCTTGCGCAGCTGCAGTTTCCAGGCGACCAGCAGCCCCAGGCCCATCACCAGCCCGGGCACGATGCCCGAGAGGAACAGCGCCGAGATCGAGGTGTTGGTCGTCACGCCGTAGATCACGAACGGCATCGACGGCGGAATGATGGGCGCGATGATGCCGCCCGAGGCGATCAGCCCGGCGGAGGTCGCCATCGGATACCCATGGCGTCGCATCATCGGCAGCAGGATGGTGGCCAGCGCGGCGGTGTCGGCCAGCGCCGAGCCGCTCATGCTGGCCATCAGCACCGAGGCGCCGATCGCCACGAAGCCCAGCCCGCCGGGGATGTGGCCGACCCAGGCCTGCGCCATCTGGATGATGCGGCGGCTGATGCCGCCGGCGTTCATCAGCTCGCCGGCCAGGATGAAGAAGGGCACGGCCAGCAGCGGGAAGCTGTCGATGCCGGCCACCAGGTTCTGCGCCAGCAGCTGGGTGTCCCAGAACTCCAGCGCCCAGGCCATGCCGGCGCCGGTCAGCACCAGCGCGAAGGCCATCGGGATGCCGATGCCCATCAGCAGCACCATGCCGCCGACGAAGACGATGAAGGACAGTGCCTCGTTGCTCATGATCGACCTGCCCTGCCCTTACTCGACGTCCGACTCGTGCTCGAGGTCCAGCGGCTTGCCGCGGACCAGTTCCCAGGCCGCCATCGCCGCGATGGCGGCGCAGGACAGTAGCGCCGGCAGCGGCAGCAGCGCGGTCGGATAACCCAGCACCACCGAGCGGCTGTCCATGCCGACGACCACCTGCTGCCAGGCGCCCCAGCCCACCAGGCCCGCCGCGGCGATGACCGCGACGCGGATCACCCCGGTGACCGCCCGCAGCGCGCCGGGCTTGCCGCGCAGCGGCAGCAGCAGGCTGGTGAAGGCCATGTGCTCGCCCAGCGGATAGGCGGCGGTGGCGCCGATGAAGACCATCCAGACGAAGAGCAGCCGCGACAGCTCCTCGCTGGCCGCGATGCCGCCGCCGAAGCCGTAGCGCAGCACGACGTTGACGAACACCGCCAGCGCCATCACGCCCAGGCACAGCGCCATCGCGGCCTCGCCGGCCAGGAGCAGGCGCGAGCGCGGCGCGGCGGCGTCCGCGCCGGCTGCGGAGGAAGGATCGTGGTCGGACATGCTCATGCGTCGGTCTCCTGGGAGGGGGGGGCGGCGAGCAGCGCCAGCGCGCGCCCGACCTGCTCGTCCAGCGGCAGCGCCGCCGGCACGGTGACGACGCCCGGCTCGCCGGTCGGCGGCTCGAGCGTGGCGAACTGGCTGTCCACCAGCGTCGCCGAGAAGAAATGGCGGTCGGCTCGCGCGGCCACGCGCTCGAGCGCCAGCGGCTTGTCGATGTCCATGTAGACGAAGCGCACCGCCGGGCAGGCGGCGCGCAGCCGCTCGCGGTAGGCGCGCTTGAGCGCCGAGCAGCTCAGCACCACCGGCGCCTGCGTGCGCAGCATCTGCCCGAGCTGGTCCAGCCAGCCCCAGCGGTCTTCGTCGGCCAGCGGCTGGCCGGCCTGCATCTTGGCGATGGAGGCCGGCGCGTGGTGCGCGTCGCCCTCGATGAAGCCCCAGCCCAGCACGCGGGCCAGCGCCTCGCCGACGCTGGTCTTGCCGCAGCCCGCGACCCCCATGACGACAAGGGCCGTGGCCGGGATCGGGCCCGGGATCGAAGCGGCGGTGGCGGTCGGCGAAGTCATTGGATAGCGCTATCCCACTGGCTGAAAAGAGACGGCGAGCGGTGGTCCGTAATCGCCGTCGTGTCCTCGTCACGCAAGGAAGTTCCCCGGTCCGGCAGGTGCCACGGTGGGCGTCCGACGGTTGGGATAGCGCTATCTTAGGTGGTGCATCCAGGCACCAGGAGAGGGATTACGCGTAGTTTCGGGGCGTGGCGATCGGTGGGCGGCCGCGGTTCGCCGGGCCGGGGCCTCGGGTCCGACCCGGCTGGCGACGCAGGGGGATAGCGCTATCCTCCCGCCGATGAACCCGCCCTCCTCCAAACGCCGCCGCGCCACCGGCCGGGCCACGCTGCAAGACGTCGCCTTGGCCGCCGGCGTGAGCCCGATCACCGCCTCGCGCGCGCTGCGCGGCGAGCGCAGCGTGGCGGCGGAGCTGGTCCAGCGCGTCACCGCGGCGGTCGCCCAGCTCGGCTACGTGCCGGATCCGGCGGCCCGGGCGCTGGCGTCCGCGCGCAGCAACCAGGTGGTGGTGCTGATCCCGCTGCTGTCGAACGCGCTGTTCGTCGACCTGCTGGACGCGGCGCAGCGCACGCTGCTGGCGGCCGGCTACCAGAGCCTGATCGGCGTCACCCACTACCACCCCGAGGAAGAAGAGGCGCTGCTGCGCACCTACCTGATGAACCGCCCGGCGGGGCTGCTGGTCACCGGCTTCGACCGAACCGACGCGGCCCGGGCGCTGATCCACGGCAGCGGCGTGCCCTGCGTCCACGTGATGGAGAACCGCGGCGAGCCGGGGCTGTATTCGGTCGGCTTCTCGCAGCAGGCGGCCGGTCATGCAATGACGGCCGAACTGATGCGGCGCGGTTATCGCCGCATCGCCTTCGCCGCGGCGCAGCTGGACCCGCGCACGCTGCAGCGCGCGCAGGGCTATCGGGAAGCGCTGGGCGCCGCGCACGATCCGGCGCTGGAGTTCATGGACGCGGCGCCGTCGTCGTTCGCGCTCGGCGCGGCGATGTTCGAGCGCGTCCTGCAGGCCGTGCCCGATGTCGACGCGATCTTCTTCAACAACGACGACCTGGCCCAGGGCGCGCTGCTGCAGGCGCTGCGGCTGGGCATCGCGGTGCCCGAGCGCGTCGCCGTCGCCGGCTTCAACGACCTCACTGGCGGCGGCCAGATGCTGCCGCCGCTGAGCACCGTGCGCACGCCTCGCGGCGAGATCGGCCTGGAGGCCGCGCGCATGCTGGTGGCGCTGATGCGCAACGAAGCGGTCCCCGAGCCCTGCCTGGATCTGGGCTTCGAGCTGGTCCTGCGCGAGAGTTGCTAGACGCCGTCATGAACGACAACGCCGGATCGTTGCCGATCCGGCGTCCGTGCCATCGACGACGGGCGCCTGGCCCGTCGCGCGTGCGGCCTCAGTCGGCGATGCCTGGCGTCGGCGTGCCTGGGCCGATCGCCGGGCTTGCCAAGCGGTCGTCCGCCGTGGCGTCGAGATCCGCATCGGACGGCGTCGACGTCGCCGCGAAGGTCTTGCGGCCCTTCACCAGGTAGGAATAGATCACCGGCACCACGACCAGCGTCAGGATCGTCGAGGTGATCACGCCGCCGATGATCGCGCGCCCCATCGGCGCCTGGATCTCGCCGCCCTCGTTGAGCGCGATCGCCATCGGCAGCATGCCGAACACCATCGCCGCGGTCGTCATGATGATGGGCCGCATCCGCGTCAGGCCGGCCTGCAGCAGCGCCTCCGGCACCGACAGGCCCTGGTCCTTGCGCGCATGGTTGGCGAAGTCCACCAGCAGGATCGCGTTCTTGGTCACCAGGCCCATCAGCATCACCAGGCCGATCATCGAGAACACGTTCAGCGTGGTCTTCCACAGCAGCAGCGCCAGCATCACCCCGATCATCGCCAGTGGCAACGAGGCCATGATCGCGATCGGCTGCACGAAGCTGCCGAACTGGCTGGCCAGCACGATGTAGATGAAGATCAGCGCCAGCCCCATCGCGATCAGCAGGCCGTTGAAGGCCTCCGCCTGCTGCTTGCCGTCGCCGTCGACCATGAAGCTGATGCCCGGCGGCAGCTGCGTCTCCTTGATCAGCTTCTGCACGTCGGCGTTGACGTCGCCGCCGGGGCGGCCCTGCACGCCGGCGTAGACCGCCTCGCGGCGCTGCAGGTTCTGGCGACGGATCACCTCGGGATTGAACACCGGCTCGATGGTCGCGACCTGCTCCAGCGCGATCGGCGAGCCATCGCGGGCGAAGGCCACCGGCAGGTTGCGCATCTGCTCGATGCTCTGGCGCTGCGCCTTGGGCAGGCGCAGCAGCACCTCGACCTGGTTGCCGTCGGGCGTGGTCCAGTAGGTCGCGATGTCGCCGTTGACGTAGGCCCGCAGCGAGGACGCCACCTGCACCGCGTTGAGCCCCAGCTCACGCACCGCCGAGTCCTTGAGCTTGACCGCGTAGGCCGGCAGCCCCGGCTTGACCGTGGTGTCGACGTCCACCGCGCCCTTGATCTTCTTGACCTTCTCGGCGAAGTCCTTGGCCACCTGGGTCAGCACCTCCGGATCGGACCCCAGGATGGTCACCCACACCGGGCGGTTGAAACCGACGCTGACCTCGACGCCGGGGATACGCGCGATCTCGGCGCGGATCGCGTCCTCCACCTGCATCTGGGTGCGCTTGCGCAGCTTGCGGTCGACCAGCGCGATGTCCAGGTTGGCCTGGTTGCGGCCGGTGGCCATGCCCTCCCCGCTGCTGCCCACGACGGTCGCGACGGTCTTGATCTCGGGGAAGGTGGCCAGGATCTCCTCGACCTGGCGCACCTTGGCCTCGCCGCGCTCCAGGCTGGTGGCCACCGGCATGCGCAGCGTCAGGTGGGTGAAGCCCTGGTCGATCTGCGGCTGGAACTCGCTGCCCACCGCCGGCACCAGCAGCAGGGCCAGCACGAAGCTGCCGATGCCCGAGCCGGTCACGATGCCGCGCGGCGTGATGGTGGCCAGCCGCAGGCGGCGCGGCGCGCTCGTCAGGCGCTGGCCGTCCGGCCCGAACGGGCGACCGAAGGCCGGCAGCGGCGGCACCAGCATCCGGTAGCGGCGGCCGGAGAACACCCAGCGCAGCGTCTTCTCGTAGACGTCGTGGAGCAGGTCCATGCCGCGGTCGGTCGCGCGCACCAGGTGGCCGATGACCGGCACCTTCTTGATGTAGGTGCTCGGCGGATCGGGCCAGACCGAGGACAGCATCGGGTCCAGCGTGAAGCTGACGAACAGCGACACCAGCACCGCCACCGCGACGGTGATGCCGAAGGGATAGAAGAACTTGCCGACGATGCCGCCCATGAAGGCGACCGGCACGAACACCGCGCAGATCGCGAAGGTCGTGGCCATCACCGCCAGGCCGATCTCGTTGGTGCCGTCCTCGGCCGCGCGATGGTGGTCCTTGCCCATGCCGACGTGGCGCACGATGTTCTCGCGCACGACGATGGCGTCGTCGATCAGCAGGCCGATGCACAGGCTCAGCGCCATCATCGTCATGAAGTTCAGCGTGAAGCCGAAGGCATAGATCGCGATGAAGCTGGAGATCACCGAGATCGGCAGCGTCAGCCCGGTGATGATGGTCGAGCGCCAGCTGTGCAGGAACAGGAACACGATGGCGATGGTCAGCAGCGCGCCCTCGATCAGCGTGTGGCGCAGGCCGTCCAGCGAGTGCTTCACGAAGTCGCTGTTGACGTAGACCAGCCGCAGCTCCATGTCCTTGGGCAGCGTCTTGCGCATCTCCTCGACCGCCGCCTTGACCGCCTCGCCGGTGGCGACGATGTTGGCGTCCTGCTGCTTGAAGATGTTGAAGGTGACGGCGGGCTGGCCGTTGATGCGGGCGATGCTGTCGAGCTCGCGCTCGCGCTCGCTGAGCGTGCCGAGGTCACCCAGCGTCAGCGGCAGGTCGCCGCGGCGGCCGACAACGACATTGGCGAATTCCTTCGGATCCTTGACCTTGCCCTCGACGCGCAGCATCGCGTCATCGAAGCGGTTGGAGATCAGGCCCACCGGCGCGTCGGTGTTGGCGGCGTTGAGCGCCGCCGAGATCTGCGCCGGCGTGATGTTGAAGGCGCGCAAGCGAGTCGGGTCCAGGTCGATGCGAACCTCGCGCACCGCCATGCCGCCGACGTCCACCTTGGCCACGCCCTCGACGCGCCCCAGCCGCTTGGAGACGGTCAGGTCGGCCATCATCGACAGCTCGCGCAGCGTGCGGTCCGGGCTCATCAGCGCGGCCACGATGATGGGCTGCGCGTTCTCGGTCTGGAAACGCTGCACCATCGGCGGCTTCACGTCGCGCGGAAACTGCGCCTGGGCCTGCGCCACGCGGTCGCGGATCTCCTGCATGCCGCGGTTCATGTCGGCGTTCAGCGAGAACTCGACCGAGGCCTGCATCCGGCCCTCGAAGCTGCGCGACTGCACCCGCTCCACGCCGGCGATGGTGTTGAGCGCCTCCTCGAGCGGCTTGGCCACCTCGCGCTCGACCGCCTCGGGCGAGGCGCCCGGGTACTGGATGTCGATCTGGGCACCGGGGAAGGTGATGTCGGGCGACTGCTCGACGCCCAGCTTGGAATAGGCGACCAGCCCCAGCACGCACAACGCGACCATGACCATGGTGGCAAAGACGGGGTTGCGGATCGAGACACGGGTCATCCACATGGGAAGCTCCCTTCGAGGGTTCGGTTCGGTCGTGGCCGGTCGGGCCGGTCGGGCCAGGCAGACGCGCGCGGCACCGGCGGTCGGCCGTTCTTGTCGTTCTTTCCGCCAGGCCCCGGGCGCGGCAGCGCCGCCGCCGCTGGGCCCGGGCGGCGATTACTGGGCGGTCGCGCCGCTCGCGGCGACGCTGGCCATGCTGGCCTTGGGCGCGCGGATCTCGGCGCGCTCACCTTCCTTCAGGTTGTCGAAGCGCGCGCCCAGCACCTGCGACTGCGGCGTCACGCCAGCCAGGATCTCGACGCGCCCTTCGCGCGGATCGCGCCGGCCGGTGGTCACGATGC
Source organism: Roseateles sp. 22389 (assembly GCF_052044995.1). Classification (NCBI taxonomy): domain Bacteria; kingdom Pseudomonadati; phylum Pseudomonadota; class Betaproteobacteria; order Burkholderiales; family Sphaerotilaceae; genus Roseateles; species Roseateles sp. 22389. The sequence continues at coordinate 49,514 of NZ_JBQEOF010000026.1, read as the reverse complement.
GGCGCACCAGCATGCCCTTCTCGATCAGCCAGACATGTTCCTGGCCGGACACCGCGCCCACCGCCGTGGACGGCACCGTCAGGCGCGGCTTGTCGTCGGGCAGCTCGACGCGGGCGACGGCGTACTGGCCGGCACGGAAACGCTCGCCGGTGTTGTCCAGCGTCAGCGTCACGCCGATCGAGCGGGTGCCGGGCTCGGCGGCCGGCGCGATGCGGGCGATGCGGGCCGTCACCGGCTCATCGCTGCCCTCCACCTTCACCTGCACCGTCATGCCGGGCGAGAGCTTGCCCACCTCGTGCGTGCCGACCAGGCCGGCGAGCTCCAGCTTGGACAGGTCGACGATGGTCAGCACCTGCTGCTCCGCGGCGACCTTCTCGCCGGGCAACGTGTGCCGCTTGGCGACGATGCCGTCGATCGGCGAGATCAGCGCGGCCTGGCGCAGCAGCACCTCGCTGGTGCCGAGCTGCGCCTGCGCGGACAGCATCTGGCCGCGCGCGGACTCGAGCTGCGCGCGGGAGTTGTCCAGCGCCGTCGGCGCGATGAAGTTCTGCGAGGCCAGGCCCTGGTTGGCCTTGTACTGGCGCTCGGACTGCTCGTACATGGCACGGGCCGATTCGACGCTGGCGTTGCGCTCGGCGACCTTGTGGCGCAGTTCCTCCAGGTCCAGCTGGCCCAGCGACTGGCCGGCCTTGACCCGGCTGCCCTCGCCCACCGTCAGGCGGTCCAGGCTGCCCGAGGCCTTGGCGCGGACGATCACGGTATTGGGCGCGACCAGCGGGCCGGAGAACTCGATCAGGCCCGGCATCGGCGCCATCGTCGGCTTGATGACCTCGCCCGCCTGGAACTCCAGGGCCGGCTTGGCCGCGTCCTTCTTCGCCGCCGGAGCGCTGCTCCCGCTCGTGGCGTACACGCCGGCGCCGCCCGCCAGGACGGCCACCGCCACGCCACCCAACCACCATTGCTTGCGCATGATCTCCCCCATCCGTCGACACGGGATCACCGGTTCGATGATCCTTGAATGCGGCGGAGTGTAGGAATCCCCAAATTGATGCGGGAGACAGACGCGACGAACTGCTGTTTGTGCGTCATGGCCTGCTTATCTCTGGGACTGAAATCGGCCGTCTCAACGACAAATTGCTAGTCGGAGCGACGAAAGCGCAGAAGGAGGCGATGGCGCCCGATTGCCTTTTGGCTTTCGGAACCGGTGCGGCCATAGCGCCGGACCAGGCGGGCGGCGCTCAGGCCGGCTGCAGCGGATCGCGTTTCGCGCAGCGCCAATGACAGGCCGCGCCGACGAGCGCGAAGGCCGACGCGGCCCAGAAGCAGGCCGCGTAGCCATGACTTTCGGCGAGCCAGGCGCCGCCCAGGCTGCCCAGCACGCCCGAGACCCCGTAGCCCAGCACCGCGTACAGCGCCTGGCCGCGGCCCTGCAGCCGGCCGGGGAAATAGCGCCCGATCAGGCCGATGCAGGCGGTGTGCTGCGCGGCGAAGGTGACCGCGTGGCAGCACTGGAGCAGGACCATCGCCACGAGACTCGCGCCCAGCCCGGCGGTGCCCGCCAGCCGGAACGCCGCCAGCAGCGCCGCGACGATGAGCCAGTGATGCAGGTGCTGCTGCCGGACCCAGCGGCCCTGGAAGGCGAACCAGGCGATCTCCGCCGCGACCGACACCGCCCACAGCGCGCCCACCTGCCCCTTCCCGTAACCGAGCCGGTCCAGGTAGAGGCTGTAGAACGCGTAGATCGCGGTGTGCGCCAGCACGGTGAAGAACATCCCGAGGAAGAACCAGCCGACCTCCGGTCGGCGCAGCGTGGCGGCGATGGAGACCGGCGCGGCCGCGTCGTGCTGGACGGCGGCTCTGCGCGGCAGCCGCCAGGCGGCGATCACCAGCGTCGTGAGCCCCGCGACGATGGTCCACGGGAACACCGCCATGCCGGCCGCGTCGAACCACCAGCCGCCGCCGACGACGGTCGCCAGGAAGCCGACCGAACCCCACAGCCGCACACGGCCGTAGCGCTTCGGATCCATGCCGCCGCTGGCGGCCAGCTCATGCGCGATCAGCGCCTCGTTGAGCGGCGTCACGCAGGCGTTGAAGAAGTACATCAGGAACACGACCAGCGTCAGCCCGAGCACCGACGCGCCACTGCCGCTGCCGCCACCGCTGGGCGACACCAGCAACAGGCCACAGGCGCTGATCCAGCAGGCGAGCGCCGCGACCCGGATCAGCTCGACGCGCCGGCCGCTGCGGTCGGCCACCAGGCCCCACAGGTAGGGCGCGAACAGCCGGGTCCAGCTCTGCATCGACACCAGCAGCCCGATCGCCACCACCGGCAGGCCGAGCGACTTGTACCAGAGCGGCGCGAACGGGTTGAACAGGCCGATGCTGCCGTAATAGGCGCAGCCGAGCAGCGCGCTCGCGCGCAGCACGCGGGCGCCGTCCGGCGTCGCCGGGACGGCCGACGGGGCGGTGGATCGGGCCATGAGGCAGTCGGAGGGACGGACGGGGACCGCGCCGGCGTGCGGGCGCGGTCGCGGCTTCAGCCCGCGTCAGAGCGATGCGCGGCGATCGCGGGGATGGGCAGCTCGACGTCGGCGCACTGCGCGCGATCCATCAGCACATGGTCGATGACGACCAGCGCCAGCATCGCCTCGGCGATCGGCGTCGCGCGGATGCCGACGCAGGGATCGTGGCGGCCGAAGGTCTCGACCGTCGTCGGCTCGCCGGCGCGGTTGATGGACGCCTTGGGGGTGCGGATGGAGCTGGTGGGCTTGATCGCGATCGACACGCGCAGGTCCTGGCCGCTGGAGATGCCGCCCAGCACGCCGCCGGCGTTGTTGCTGGCGAAGCCCGCCGGCGTCAGCTCGTCGCCATGCTGGCTGCCGCGCTGGCGCACGCTGTCGAAACCGGCGCCGATCTCGACGCCCTTGACCGCGTTGATGCCCATCATCGCGTAGGCGATGTCGGCATCGAGCTTGTCGAACAGCGGCTGGCCCAGGCCGGCCGGCATGCCGGTGGCCTCGACCATCAGCTTCGCGCCGACCGAGTCGCCGTCCTTGCGCAGCGCGTCCATGTAGTCCTCCAGCGCCTGGATCTGCGAGGCGTTGGCGGCGAAGAAGGGGTTCTGGCCGACATGATCCCAGCCCTCGAAGGCCAGGTCGATCTCGCCCAGCGCCGTCATGCAGCCGCGGAACCGGACGCCCAGTTCCTGCTTCAGCCATTTGCGGGCGACGGCGCCGGCGGCCACCATCGGCGCGGTCAGCCGGGCCGACGAGCGCCCGCCGCCGCGCGGATCGCGCAGGCCGTACTTGCGCCAGTAGGTGTAATCGGCGTGGCCGGGACGGAAGGTGTCGAGGATGTTCCCGTAGTCCTTGCTGCGCTGGTCCACATTGCGGATCAGCAGGCAGATCGGCGTGCCGGTGGTCAGGCCCTCGTAGACGCCGGACAGGATCTCGACCTGGTCGGGCTCCTGCCGCTGCGTGACGTGGCGCGAGGTGCCGGGGCGGCGCCGGTCCAGCTCGGGCTGGATGTCCTCGACCGACAGCGCCAGCCCGGGCGGGCAGCCATCGATCACGCAGCCGATGGCCGGGCCGTGACTCTCGCCGAAGTTGGTGACGCGAAACAAGCTGCCGAAAGTGCTGCCGGACATCTGGAGAACCTGCCGAGGCGAGAAACCGAAGCTGCCGATTCTACGAGCGCGCCCCGGGCCGAGGGCTCATCCTGCGCCCGACCGGACCGCCACCAGCCTCATCAAGCGATGAAGCCAGCGCTCGGCGGCGGCGAGGCGTCGTCCTGCGCCGCGGTCCGGGCCTGCGCCTGCGCCTGCGCCTGCGGATCCCGCTCGAAGACGGCGATCGATTCCACGTGCGCCGTGTGCGGGAACATGTTCACCGCGCCGGCCTGCACGCAGCGGTAGCCGGCCACGTTGACCAGCAGCCCCGCGTCGCGCGCCAGCGTGGCCGGCGCGCAGGACACGTAGACGATGCGCTCGGGCGGCGTCCAGCCGGGTGCCAGCGACGGGTCCTGGACCAGGTCCGCCAGCGCCTTGACCAGCGCGAAGGCGCCCTCGCGCGGCGGATCGATCAGCCAGCGGTCGGCGGCGCCGTCGGCCACCAGCAGCTGCGGGGTCATCTCGAACAGGTTGCGCGCGACGAAGCTGGCCTTGTGGTCGAGTCCATTGCGCTTGGCGTTCTCCCGCGAGCGCTGCACCAGCGCCTCGCTGCCCTCGATGCCGAGGACTTCGCGGGCCTGCGTCGCCAGCGGCAGGGTGAAGTTGCCCAGGCCGCAGAACCAGTCGATGACGCGCTCGCCGGACCGCACGCCCAGCAGGCGCAGCGCGCGGCCGACCAGCACCGTGTTGATGTGGTGGTTGACCTGCGTGAAGTCGGTCGGCTTGAACGGCATCACGACGCCGAACTCCGGCAGCGTGTAGGCCAGCTCCGGTCCGTCCGCATCGAGCAGGTGCACCGTCTCCGGCCCCTTGGGCTGCAGCCACCATTGCACGCCGTGCTCGGCGGCGAAGGCGCGCAGCCGGGCGACGTCGCCCGTGCTCAGCGGCTCCAGGTGGCGCAGCACCAGCGCGATCACCTGCGTGCCGCCGTTGTCGCCGATGGCCAGCTCGATCTGCGGCAGGCGGTCGCGGCCGTCCATCGCGCCGATCAGCTCGCGCAGCGGCAGCAGCATCGCGCTGACCTTCTCGGGCAGCACCTTGCAGACCTGCATGTCGGCGATGTAGCGGCTCTTGCGCTCATGGAAGCCGACCAGCACGTGGCCCTTCTTCGGCACGTAGCGCACCGACAGGCGGGCGCGGTAACGGTAGCCGGTGGCCGGCCCCTCGATCGGGCGCAGCAGCGCCTCGGCCTTGACCTTGCCGAGGTGCCACAGGTTGTCCTCGAGCACGCGCTGCTTGACCGCCACCTGGGCGCCGGGATGCAGGTGCTGCATCTTGCAGCCGCCGCAGGCGCCGGCATGCAGCCCGAAATGCGGGCAGACCGGCCGCACCCGCTGCGCGCTCTCGCGGCGCATCGCGACCATCGCGGCCTGCTCCCAGTTGTTCTTCTTGCGGCCGACGGCGACCTGGACCTCTTCGCCGGGCAAGGCGCCCTCGATGAACACGACCTTGCCTTCGCTGTTGTGGGCGACGCCCTGCGCTTCAAGGTCCAGCGACTCGACCTTCAGCCATTCCGATACATCAGTCATGGGCGCGCATTATCCCAGCGCAGATCGCGACAGGCGCTCGACGGAACTCCCTCTCCCCGCTTGCGGGGAGAGGGTTGGGGGTGAGGGGTCGTCGCAGTACGGCGGTGCTAGCCAGGGGAAGCACCGGTGCCAGCGCCGTTCAGGGTTCAGAAAATCGAATCCCGGCTGATGCCCTGCCGCATCATGTTGCGCTTGAGCTTGGCCAGTGCCTCGATCTGGATCTGCCGGATGCGTTCGCGGGTCAGGCCCAGCCGCACGGCGAGGATGTCCAGCGTCTCGGGCTCGCGGTCGGCCAGGCCGTAGCGGCCGGCGAGCACCTCGCGCTCGCGGTCGCTCAGCGAGGCTAGCCCGCTCTTGAGCAGGTCCTCCAGCTCATGGCTGAGCCGGTGGCCCGCCGGGTCGACCGCCTGCTCGTCGGCGACCAGGTCCAGCATCGATTCGCCGCCGTCGCCATTGCGGTCCACCGGCGAATCCAGCGAGCTGGGCAGTTCGGCGTAAGCGAGCAACTCGGCGATCTCGTCGACCGGTCGGCCCAGCGCCTGCGCGACATCCTCGGCGCGCACCGCGCCTTCGCCGCCGCGCTGCGCCGCGAGCGCCTCCAGCGCGCGGCGCGCCTTCAGCACCTGGTTGAGCTCGCGCACGATGTGTACCGGCAGCCGCACCAGCCGCGCCTGATGCATCAGCGCGCGCTCCACCGCCTGGCGGATCCACCAGCTGGCGTAGGTCGAGAAACGGAAACCGCGCTCGGGCTCGAACTTGCCGATCGCGTGCATCAGGCCGAGGTTGCCTTCCTCGATGAGGTCGCTCATCGGCAGGCCGCGGCCCAGGTAGTTCTTGGCGATGCTGACGACCAGCCGCAGGTTGTGCTCGATCATCGCCTGGCGCGCCTCGAAGTCGCCGGCGCGCGCCTTCACGGCGGTGTCGTACTCCTCCTGGGGCGTCAGCAGCGGGGTGCGCCGGATGTCGCGCAGGTAGGCCTGCAGGGCGTTGGTCGCGTCGCCGTCGGCGGGACCCAGGTCGCCCTTGCCGTTCCTGGACTTGCTCTTGCCGTCCTCGGATTCGGCGCTGCGCAGCGCGCGGACTTCGTCGTCCTCGTCGGCCACGACCTCGGGACTGTCCGCCGCATCGCCCTCGGCCGGCGCGGCGGCCTCATGGTCCTCGGCCGGGTCGGCGGACTCGGCCGCCAGCTCGGGCGGCAATCTGAAACGGCCTGGATGACCGGGGCGGTCCAGGCCGTCGGGCGAGAGTCCATCTGACGAAGAGGCGCGTTGCAAGGTCATGTTGCGGCGCCTCCTTGAGCGCCCTCAGCGCGCGGGCAACAGCTTCGACGGATCGATCGGCTTGCCCTGCTTGCGCACCTCGAAGTGCAGCTTCACCGAATCCGCGTCGCTGCTGCCCATCTCGGCGATCTTCTGGCCCTTGCGCACCACCTGGTCTTCCTTCACCAGCAACGTCTGGTTATGCGCGTAGGCCGTCAGATAGTTCGTGCTGTGCTTGATGATGATCATGTTGCCGTATCCGCGCAACCCCGCGCCCGCGTACATCACGCGGCCATCGGCGGCGGCGAACACCGGGTCGCCGGGCTTGCCGGAGAACGCCAGGCCCTTGTTGCGGACTTCGTCGAAGCCCGCGGCCACCGGGCCGGAAGCGGGCCAGCCCCAGCTGATGTCGTCGTCGTCGCGGGTGGCGGGCGCGGGCGTCGCGGCGGCGGTCGCGGGCGCCGAGGCGGCGGACGCGCTGCCCGTCGCCGGAGCCGGGGACTTGCCATCCAGCGGCCGGGTCTCGACTTTCGAGCTCGCCAGCGGCTTGGTCGTCACCGCGGTCGGGTCCACGCCCGGGGGCGCCACGCGCAAGACCTGACCCACTTCGATCAGGTTGGGGTTGTCCATGCCGTTCCAGCGCGCCACGTCCTTCCAGCCCTGGCCGTTGTCCATGGCGATGCGGATCAGCGTGTCGCCGGGCTTGACGGTGTAGTAGCCGGGCTTGCCGGCGTTCTCGGCGCCGGGCAGCGGTTTCGATTCCGGCGCGGGCGTCACCGCGGTGCCCGGGATCGCGGACTGCGCGGACGCGCCCTTGCCGACGGCGCGGTCCTCCACCGGCGCGCGATGCGGTGTGTTCTGGCAGCCCGTGAGCGCCAGCACCACCACGGAGACCCAAAGCAGCGGAGAACGGAAGAGATGTTGCATGCGCGCGTGTTTGTCGTTGCGAAAGCCGAAGCGCGGGAGCCGTGAGGCTGCCGCGCTACAGGACCCCCGATTTTAGGGGCACGAACAGGACCGCTTCGTGCAGGCTGCGCACGAAGCGCGAGCCCGCCGTGTCACGGACGTGGTCGATGAGCACCAGCACCTGGCCGCGGCCGCTGGGCGCGGTCATCGGCGCGACCAGCCGGCCGCCCGGCGCGAGCTGGTCCAGCCAGGCCTTGGGGATGTCGTCGCCGCCAGCGGCCGAGATGATGCTGTCGTAGGGCGCGGACGGCGGATGGCCCAGCATGCCGTCACCGTAGACCAGCCGCACCTGGTGGTGGCCGACCAGGTTCGCGCGGGCCTTGTCGTGCAGCGGCCGCAGCCGCTCGACCGACACGACCTGTTTCGACACTTGCATCAGCAGCGCCGCCTGGTAGCCGCAGCCGGTGCCGATTTCCAGCACCTTGCCGAGATGGCCGCGTTGGCGCGCGCCCGGCGCGTCCAGCATCAGCGCCATCATCCGGCCGACGACCGACGGCTTGGAGATGGTCTGGCCGTGCCCGATCGGCAGGCTGGTGTCCTCGTAGGCCTGCGTCGCCAGCGCGGAGTCGACGAAAGCATGCCGGTGCACCGTCGCCAGCGCCTGCAGCACGCGCTCGTCCGTCAGGCCTTCGCGGCGCAGCCGGTCCACCATGCGCTGGCGCACGCCGGCGGAGTCCAGCCCCAGGCCGATCGGCGTCGTCTGGCGCGCCTTGATGGCGGCGGCCTGCTGCCAGTGGCCCTGCGGCTTGAGCGGCTCGCGGGCCTCGGCGGCCGCGGCCGCGGACGGCGTGCCCGGGCGCGCCGGGGCGAGCTTGTCCAGCGACAGCGGGAAGCGCTTGGGCCGGGGCGGCAGCGAGGTCATGGACGGCCGGCGGTCTGCAGCCGCTGGCGCCAGTCGTCCAGCGTCGCGTGTTCGGTGAGGTCGACCTGCAGCGGCGTGATCGAGACGGCGCCGTTGCCGGTGGCGTGGAAGTCGGTGCCCTCGCCGGCCTCGCGCTCGGCGCCGGCCGGGCCGATCCAGTAGATCATGTCGCCGCGCGGGCTGCGCTGCTGGATGGTGGCCTCGCTGGCATGGCGGCGGCCCAGCCGCGTGATGCGGCGCGGCAGCGCGGCGGCGTCGGCGCGGTTGGGGATGTTCACGCTCAGCAGGAAGGGCCGGTCCAGTCCGCCGGCGATCACGTCCTGGACCAGCGCCCGGACCACGGCGGTCGCGGCGTCGAGGTGGCCCCAGCCCTTCTCGACCTGCGAGAACGCGATCGAGGGTACGCCGAACAGGTAGCCCTCGGTGGCCGCGGCGACGGTGCCGGAATACAGCGTGTCGTCGCCCATGTTGGCGCCGTTGTTGATGCCCGAGAGCACCAGGTCGGGCTTGTAGTCGAGCAGGCCGGTCAGCGCCAGGTGGACGCAGTCGGACGGCGTGCCGTTGACGTAGCGATAGCCGTTGGACGCCGTGTAGACCGACAGCGGCCGGTGCAGCGTGAGCGAGTTGGACGTGCCGCTGGCGTTCTGCTCGGGGGCGATGACTTCCACCGTGCCGAGCCCTTCGCAGGCGCGGACCAGGGCGGCGATACCGGGGGCCAGGTAGCCGTCGTCGTTGGCGATGAGGATGCGCATGGGGCGGCATTGTAGGCAGGCCGTCACCCCGGCGACGCGGCCCGCGCGGCGCGCTGCCTATCATGCGCCCCGACCCTCCGCCGGAGGCCTGGACAAGGAGACGAGAGATGAAGGCTTGGCTGTGCGAGAACCCCGTCGGCGTCGAGGCGCTGCAATGGAAGGACCTGCCGTCTCCCACGCCCGGGCCGGGCCAGCTGAAGGTGGCGATCAAGGCGGCGAGCCTGAACTTTCCCGACCTGCTGATCATCCAGAACAAGTACCAGATGAAGCCGCCGCTGCCCTTCGTGCCGGGCACCGAGTTCGCCGGCATCGTCGAGGCGGTGGGCGACGGCGTGAGCGGCTTCAAGCCGGGCGACGCGGTGGCGGCCTTCACCGGCACCGGCGGCTTCGGCACCGAGGCGCTGGTCCCGGCCGCGCTAGCCATGCCGCTGCCGCCGGGTTTCCCCTTCGAGGACGCGGCCGCCTTCATCTGCACCTATGCGACCAGCCACCACGCGCTGATCGACCGCGCCGCGCTGCAGCCGGGCGAGACGGTGCTGATCCTGGGCGCGGCCGGCGGCGTCGGGACGGCGGCGATCCAGATCGCCAAGGCGGCCGGCGCGCGGGTGATCGCGGCGGCCTCGTCCGACGAGAAATGCGCGCGTTGCCGGGAGATCGGCGCCGATGCCACCATCAACTACACCCAGGGCTCCTTGCGCGACGAGATCAAGGCCCACACCGAGGGCCGCGGCCCCGACGTCATCTACGACCCGGTCGGCGGCGACCTGGCCGAAGCGGCCTTCCGCTCGATCGCCTGGCGCGGCCGCTACCTGGTGGTGGGTTTCGCCCAGGGCGCCATCCCGGCGCTGCCGCTGAACCTGGCCCTGCTCAAGGGCGCGTCGCTGGTGGGCGTGTTCTGGGGAGAGTTCGCCAAGCGCGAACCCAAGCGCAATGCCGCGATGATGGCGACCCTGGCGCAATGGTATGCCGCCGGCAGGATCCGGCCGGTGATCGACCAGGTGCTGCCGATGACGTCGCTGCCGCAGGCCTTCGAGCGCATGGCCTCGCGGCAGGTGGTGGGCAAGCTGGTCGTCGTCAACGGCTGACCGCCCGTCGACACCCTGTTTCACGGGGCATGCAAGCCGGGGGGGCGCTGCTAGGATGCGGGCAGCTTTTGCTCCCCACACCATGGCCGTCAAAGTTCTCATCGTCGAAGACAACCCCGTCGCCCGCAGCTTCCTGTGCCGCGTGGTGCGTGAAAGCTTCAGCGATGGCATGGAGATCACCGAGGCCGGCGACCTGGAAGGCGCCCGCCGGCAACTCGCCAAGGTCGAGAGCGACGGCAGCGCCGGCAACGGCTACAAGCTGATCCTGATCGACCTGGAGCTGCCGGACGGCAACGGCATGGAGTTCCTGGGCGAGCTGTCCGGCAAGCCGGCGGTCAAGATCGTCACGACGCTGTACTCGGACGACGACCACCTCTTCCCTGCCCTGCAGCGCGGCGCGGACGGCTACCTGCTGAAGGAGGACCGTTTCGAGGTGCTGGTCGAGGAACTGCAGCGCATCGTGCGTGGCCAGCCGCCGCTGTCGCCGGCGATCGCGCGGCGGCTGCTGTCGCATTTCCGGCCGGGCTCCACCGGCGATTCGGGGCCGATGGGACTGAACTCCGGCTTCGGCAGCCTGACCTCGACGGCCACGCCCAGCGGGCGCGGCGTGACGCTGGATCCGGTGCCCGAATGGGAACGCCTGACCCCGCGCGAGAACGAAGTGCTGACCTACCTCAGCAAGGGCTTCACGATCAAGGAGATCGCGAACCTGATGGGCATCAAGTGGTTCACCGTCAACGACCACATCAAGTCCATCTACAAGAAGCTCAACGTCTCCAGCCGCGCCGAGGCGGCCGTGCTGGCGAGCAAGCAGGGGCTGGTCTGAGGCCCGTGGCCGGCGCTCGCCGGCCGGTTCCGCGCCAGGTGGATCACCACCGATAACCCACCTTCGCGTAGTACTGCCGCCCATTGAAGCCGAAGGGCGAGAACTGGTTGTAGGCCAGGATCCCGCCGATGGCATTGGCGGCGATGACCCGATCCGGATAGCGGTCGGTGAGGTTGTCGACACCCGCGCTGACCTGCCAGGCGCCCTGCTCCCATCCCGCCGACACATCCAGCAGCCAGGCCGCGCCGAAGGTCTGGTCGTTCGCCGCGTTGGACTGGCGGATGACGAAACTGCCGTAGCGGCTGGCGGCCACGCGGCCGCTCCACGGTCCCCACCGGTGTTCCGCGCTCGCGACCAGCTTGTCCTTGGGCGAGCCGACGGTCGCCCGCGCCAGCGTCACGCGATCGATCAGCGTCAGGTTGTTGGCGCTCAGCAGCGCCGGGTTGTCGTCGACATGGCGCACCGAATTCCTGTTGTGGTTGTAGGCCAGCGTGTACTGGCCGCGGCCGGCACCGCCCCAGTCCTGCTGCCAGGTGCTCACGACATCGACACCGCGGGTGCGCGTGTCCAGCGCGTTGGTGAAGTAGCGCCCGGCACTCACCAGCACGCCCTGCGCGGCCAGTTGGTCCCGCAGCGCGGTCGGCAACGAGAGGTTGGCCGACAGCAGGATGCGGTCGTCGATGTCGATCTGGTAGACGTCCACCGTGGTCTGCCACTGCGCCAGGGGCTGCAGCAGCAGGCCCAGGCTGAGGTTGCGGGACTTCTCGGGCTTCAGCGGCTTCGCGCCCAGGGCCGCGGCGGCGGCGGACTCGACCGGGAAGGTGCCCGCTTCCACCAGCGCGCCGTTGATCAGGTTGGTCGAGGTGGTGGCGAAGAACCGCTGCGCCAGCGACGGCGCACGGAAGCCGGTGGACACGGTGCCGCGCAACGCCACGGCCGGCGACCAGGCATAACGGCCCGACAACTTCGCCGAGCTCGCGCCGCCGAAGTCGTCGTAATGCTCGGCCCGCAGCGCGGCCGAGGCGCTGAAGGCCTGCGTCACGCGGCCTTCCAGGCTGGCATAGGCCGCCACGTCGCGGCGCGCATGCGCGCCGGCATTGCCAGGCTGGAAGCCGGGGAAACCGGACGCGCCGCCGCTCTGGTACGACGCGGGCTCGCCGGCGTCGATCTCGTAGCGCTCGCGGCGAGCCTCCGCGCCCAGGGCCAGCGTCCAGGGCGCGGCCAGGCCGAGGTCGATTTCGCGCGAGAGATCCAGGTTGAGCACTGTCTGCTGGTTGCTCAGCCGGCCCGCGTCGAAGCGCGTCGGGCTGGCATTGCCCAGCGAGTAGTTCGCGGTGTCGGTGACGTCGATGTCGAAGCGGTTGCGGCCATGGTTGAGGCTCGCGTCCCAGGACCAGCCGGCGAGTTCGCCCCGCACGCCGGCGATCAGGCCGACGTCGACCGTGGTGCTGCGCTGCAGCGGAAGGAAGCCCTCGGGATACAGGTCGGCGACGTCGTTGGCCACCGCGGTGGCGCGGGTGCGCCAGAAGGCGGCGGACACCGTGTCGCGATGGCTGAGCGTGGCGACGGCATAGGCCTGCAGCGCGCCGGCCAGCGGCAGCTCGGCGTTCAGCACGGCGGCCTGCTGATGGCTGTCCGGATCGCCGAGCCGGTTGTTGACCTGCACGAAACGCGGCTCGGTCGCCGCCTCGCGGGTGTCGACGCCGGCGCGGTTGGTCCGCTGCTGATGGCGGTTCTCGAGCGCGAAGCGGATCCATCCGTCCTGCCCCAGGGCGAATCCGGCGCTGGCGGATTCGGTGTGCCGCAAGCCGTCGCCGGCATCGGTCTGGCCGAGTTCGGCGTTGACGCTGCCGCCGCGCGCGCCCTTCTTCAGGACGATGTTGATGACGCCGGCGATCGCGTCGGACCCGTACTGCGCCGCGGCGCCGTCGCGCAGCACCTCGATGCGCTCGATGGCGGCCAGCGGAATGGTGTTCAGGTCCACCGGCGCGGCCCCCCGCCCCTGCGTGCCGTTGATGTTGACCACCGCAGTCGTGTGGCGGCGCTTGCCGTCGATCAGCACCAGCGTCTGGTCGGGCGAGAGCCCGCGCAGCTGGGCGGGCCGCACGGCGTCGGAGGCGTCGGTCAACGACGGGCGCGGGAAGTTCAGCGAGGGCAGCAACTGCCCGAGCGCTGTCGCAAGCTCGGTGGTCCCGGTGCGCTGCAGGTCCGCGGCGCTGAGGACGTCGACAGGCGACTCGGACTCGGCGACCGTGCGATTGACGCGGCGCGTGCCGGTGACGACGACCTGCTGGAGCTGATCCGCCGATGCCGCCGCCGAAGGCAACGAGCTTTGAGCATGCACCGACGGCGCGAAGCTGGCGATGGCGGCGAGCGCGACGACGCTCAACGGGATGGCGTGGCGGTGCGGCAGAGGAAATGGCGAGCGAAGGACCATGGGGCTTTCAAGGATTCATCGATCAAGACAGTTCCGTAGCCTGCGTGAGCCAGCATGCCCGGACAAAGAAGCTCGGCGCAGATGCTCATGCGGAGGGAGTACTCGACAGGCAAGGAGCGAAGACCGAGGTGTAGCGCTCAGGCCCGAAGCCTGTGATCGATCTTGTCGCGGATCGCGCGCTTGTCGTCGAGCCCGAACACCATGTCGTTCGCCACCTTGGCCAATCGCTCGATGTCGGCCTTCGACACATCCCCGAGATCATTGACGACCACCAGGGAATCGAAGTTGCCCGCGTAAGTCTTCAGGTGCTGAAGCGTGATGGCAGTCAACCGCGCCTTGTCCGCCCCCTTGACTCCAAACAGGTAGAGCGGTGCGCGAGCCCCCTGAACGTAAAAATCGATCGGATAGTTCTCACTGGCGGGGACGTCGGGGTCCACATAGTCCCTGATCAATCGATCACCGCCGACGACATCACGCAGGACGGAGTTGAGGTCGTCATAGAACGTGGATTCGACTCGTCCACGGCTCCAGAGCCCAAGATCCTCAAGACGGCAGATGCACCGCCCCAATCGGAACAAGCCCTGCACGAGTTCCTCCGCGCCGGCTTTGACGACCAGTTCCCCGTCCTGATCCGAAACCCCGCACTCTCGCAGAACCTGCTCATAGAGCTTGCCGCGCGCGCCGCTCAGAAGTTTGGACAGATCGTTCTCGTAGCTGAGCCGCATCAAGGTCTTGGCGAGATCGCTCAATCGCCAGCCTTCCCCTTCTTGCGAAAGGTGGACGACGGGGTGATCGCCGTCCCGCCCTTCAAACGGCAGCGACACCATGAGCTGCCCCCTTCGCTCGACGACTTGCACCTCGCGGCAGAGCATCGTGCACAGCTGCTGCTGAAGATTCGTTCGACTCATGTTCAGCGCCCCCTCTCGAGCAGCTCTTCCGCAGGCTCGATGCTTGCGCCATCCAGGTCCAGCGGCAGATTGGCAATCGCGCACAAGTCGGCAAGATGCCGTGTCGCGCCGACGAGATCGCCATAAGCCTCGCAATGCTCGGCAAAATGTTCCGGTTTCATTCCTTCGGCGATGTATCGCTCGGTGGCGACGTGCACATGGCATCGATAGTCGAGGCGGGCCCCTTCCAGCGGATTCCCGTGAAGATGATCGGGCCCATTGCACCGCACGAGCGTCAGATCCTCACCGTCACCATCGAGCACGCTCAATCCGCATGAGAAGGCATTCGGATCCACCATGTTCTGACGCTGATAGACCCGGAACCGGTGCCGGCCGTCCACGCTCTCGACGTCAAAAGTCCGTCGCCTCGACTTCTTCTGCTCCGTCCACCGCGCCCTGGGATTGCGCACCGCCTTCGGCATCTCGATCAGCGATTTGATCGACTCGTCTGTCATCCACTGCTTCATTGACCACGCCCTCGCTTCACCTGAGACCGAAGCCCAGTCTAGGCACGCCCTAGCAGGTCGATTTCAAGCGAGTTGGCATGAACGCAACGCTTCACAGCGCGCCGGCCGGACTGCCGCTCACGCCACCGGCCGCTGCGTCTCCCCCCACCCCGGATTGATCAACGCGAAGGTCTCGTGGTCGCGCCACGCGCCGTCGATGAACAGGTAGCGCGGGCTGAAGCCCTCGCGCCGGAAGCCCAGGCGTTCCAGCACGCGGCGGCTGCGCGCGTTTTCCGGCCTCACCGACGCCTGCACCCGATGCAGCGACACCGCCGGTCCGAAGGCCTGGTCGAGCAGGCACTTCAGCGCCTCCTGCATCAGGCCGCCGCCGACGCAGCCCTGGTCCAGGCTGTAGCCCAGCATCGCGCTCTGGAACACGCCCCGCACCACGTCGGAGAGCGCGCACTGGCCGATCACGCGATCCGGCGCCTCGTGCAGCGACAACCAGAAGCGCCAGATCGTGCCGGCCTCGAAACCGGCCTCCTCGCGCGCCAGGCGGGCCCGCGTGGGCTCCAGCTCCCAATGATCGGCCGGCCGCGTCGGGTCCCAGCGCGCGAGGTGCGCGGCGTTGCGGGACTGGTAATCGATGATGGCTTCGGCCATCGCGGGCGCCGAGGCGTGCATCAGCAGGCGCGCGGTGCGCAGCCGCTTGAGCGGCGATCCGGCTTGGGGCTGGGGTTCGGACGACATGCCGCGACTGTAGGGCCTCGCACCGCGGTCCTCACCGCGAAGCCAGCTCAGCGCGGCGGCGTTGACGGCGTTGACGGCGTTGACGACGCTGCCGCGTTTCGCGCCGGAATCCACACCCCCAGCATCCCCGCCGCCAGCAGCGCCAGCCCGCCGGTGACCGCGATGCCGCCGGCCAGCGACGCGGTCGCCACCAGCGCCGAGAGCAAGGCCGGGCCGCAGGAGCCGCCCAGGTCCGAGAGGAAGCGCCACACCGCGAGGAAGTAGGCGCGGCCGTGGCGCGGGGCGTGGTCGGCGCCCAGCGTCATGATCAAGCCCGACCCGATGCCGTTGCCCAGGCCGATCGCCGTCGCGGCCGCCAGCAGCGAGACGAAACCGGTGCTGAACGGCATCGCCAGCAGAGCCAGGCCGATGAGGACCATCGACGGCACCGCCACCCAGCGCCGGCCCTTGAGGTCCATCACGCGTCCGGCCGGATAGAACAGCAGCATCTCGATGCCGCCGGAGATGCCGTAGATCAGCGAGGTCACCGCCGGCGCCAGCAGCAGGTGGTCCGCCCACAGCGGAATCACTGCCTGGCGCGAGGCCCGCACCGCGCTGACCAGCAGCACGCCCAGCCCCAGCGTCAGGAACACGCGGCGGTGGTCGGCCAGGATGCTGCCGAGCGTGACCGGCGCCGGCGCGCTCGCGCCCGCGAGGTGCGGCGGCAGCTCCAGGTCGGGCAGCCGCGCGCCGATGGCCGCCGCCGCCAGGACGCCTGCGATGCCCACGCCGAAGGCCGCCGACAGCCCGAAGGCATGGACCGCCGCGGCCGACAGGAAGGGGCCGATGAACATGCCGATGCGCATCACGCCGCCCAGCGTCGAGAGCGCCCGCGCGCGATAGACGGCCGGCACCGCCTCGGTGAGATAGCTCTGGCGCGCCAGGTTGTAGACCGCCTGCGACATGCCCACCATGAAGCAGCCGATCGCCAGCGGCACCACGCCCGGCAGCAGCACGCACAGCGCCATGCCGAGCGCGCTCCACACGCCGGCCGCCACGATGGCCCAGCGCTCGCCCCAGCGCATCGTGATCAGCGAGGCCGGGATGTTGTTGAGCAGCGAGCCCAGCCCGATCAGCGTCACCACGAAGGCCGCCATTGACACGGATGCGCCCAGCTCGCGCGCCATCAGCGGCACGATCGGCAGGATGGCGCCCTCGCCCAGGCCGAACAGCAGCGACGGCCCGAAGGCCGGCACCGCGATCCTTCGGAACGAGAAGCTGGCGACGGGATCGGCGCTGGGGGTGGGCTGCATGGCGGGGACAGGCTGCGAGGTCCGGGACGACGATAAGCGAGGTCGGTCCGCACCGATGCCGCCACTCGCCCGTCCCGCGCCGGCCGCCCGGACATCGCACAGCCCTGCGCACCGAGGGCCACGTCAACGGCCATGGGCTGGCCGATGGCTTCGCCTACGACGACGTCGGCGGTCTCAGCCCCTCGCCGCACACGAACGCGCCGACGACGGTGACCTGCACCATCGGCTGGTAAGCCGCGCCGCGCGGGNCTCCCGGCGAGGCCGGGCGCCTCACTGCGCGCTGGTCGGGGTCGCGGGATCCTTCGTGGCGAGGTGCTTGGCGAGGAAGCGCTCCATCCGCCCGAAGAAGTCGACGTCCGTGGCCAACATGCGCCAGCCGTGGCCTTCCCCGTTGTAGGTGACGTACTCGACGTCCTTGTGGCCGGCCCGCTCGAGCGCACGGCGGAAGTCGGTCGCGTGGTCGATCGGCACGCGGCGATCGTCGATGCCGTGGGCGATCAGGACCGGCGCCTTCAGGTCGGCCGCGCGGCGCAGCGGCGAGGTGCGCCGCAGCCGCTCGGCCTCCTTGACGCGGTCGCCGATCATCGCGGTCATGCCGAAACGGCGCGAAGCATCGCTCGCGTCGCTCCAGTCCAGGGTGAACAGGTAGTCGAGGTCGGTCACGCCGGCCCAGCTCACGCCGCAGCGGTACTGCCCCGGGTCCTTGATGAGCGCCATCATCGATGCGTAGCCGCCGTAGCTCGCGCCCGCGATGCAGACCCGCTTCGGATCGACCAGGCCCTGCTTGACGGCCCAGGCCAGCGCATCGCTGAGATCGTCGATCATTCCCTCGCCCCATTGCCGCCAGCCGGCGCGGAAGAGCCGGTCGCCATAGCCGCTGCTGCCGCGGAACTCGGGTTCGATCACGACATAACCGCGCGAGGCCAGGAACTGCGGCAAGGCGTTCCAGCCCCAGGAGGTGCCGCGCACGAAGGGCCCGCCGTGCACCAGCATGACGGCCGGACGCGGACCGGCCGCGGCGCCGCGAGGCTTGGTGACCATCACCGGGAATTCGAGCCCGTCACGGGCGCGCACGCGCGACAGGTCGACCTGCGCCATCTCCGCGGCGCGGATCCACGGCCGCGCGGCGCCGAAGGCCAGCAGCTTGTGGGTGCCCTGGTCGTAGAGGAAGTACTCCGGCGGCTGCGTGTCCGACATCGAGGTCACCATCACCCGCCCCGTCTTGAGGCAGCGCCGGCAGGCCAGCCGGTTGATGCGGCCCGGCAGCGCGCCGTCGACCTCGGCCTGCATGCGCTTGAGCGTCGGGTCGAACCAGTGCGTCGCCGGCGCGTCGTTTTCATAGTGCAGGCCCAGCAGGCGCCGGCTCTCGGCGTCGAAGACCGCCTCGCCCTGGAAGTCGTAGCCCTGCAGCGAGACCAGCGGCTCGTCCTCCTGCTTCAGCGTCTTGGGATCGATGCGGTACAGCGCCTGCGTGCCCGCCGGCGTGCCGGCGATCACCAGGCGCAGGCCGCGGCCGTCGGAGGCCAGCGGCTCCGCCGTGGGCGAGTTGACCCAGTCGCCAGACTGCGCCAGCGTCCAGGCGCCCTCGGCCGTCTTGAAGTACAGCGCCTCGCGGTCCTCGTCATGGGTCTGCAGCGCCCAGGGCTCGCCGCCGGGGTCGAGCTCCCAGCGGACCACGTTGGGCGGCGACTTCGCCTCCAGCGTCCGGCGCTGCTGCGTCTCGATGTTCAGGCGGGCCAGTTGGACCGACTTCAGGTCCCAGCGCGCGTCGTAACGGCCGTAGCCGACGATGACCTCGCCGCTGTCGTCGTCGGGCACGTCATAGAGGAACCATTCGAAGGGCAGCGCGCGCGTGATGATGCGCGACTCGAGCCGGCTTTCCTGCGCGTAGCGCGTCAGGATCAGCTGCCGGCGCTCGCTGCCGTCGCGCTTGACCGTCCACAAGCCGGCGCTGTTGCCGTCGCGCCGCCTGCCGGCCTCGTCCTTGCCGGAGGTGTAGACCAGCCGGTCGCTGCCCACCCAGTCGAAGAAGGCGATGTCGGAGTCGGTGAAGCTGGCCACCACCGTGATGCGGTTGCCCTGGTCCGGCTCGATCACCGCGAGCGCGCTGCGTTCGCTCTCCGAGTTGCTGACGATCATCGCGACCGCGCGGCCGTCCGGCGACAGCTTGGGGCGACGCACCTGCGGGTCGCGGAAGAAGTCGGCGATCGGCGGTGGTGAGGCGGCCGTCGTGGCCGCCGTGGCCTGCCCTGCGGGCGCGCCTTGCGCCGTTCCCATCAGGCCCAGCGCGGCCAGCGCGCACAGGCTCGCCCAGGCGGTCAGCCGCCCTGCGCGAATTCGATTCATCCCTCGCTCCCTGAAACAAGAATGGTGTGGTTCGTGTCCCCGCATTCTTGGCCAGTTCGCTCCGGCCCGGCACCGGGTCGATCCATGAGGGAAAAGCCTCGGTCGTGATCGACACGACCGGGGCCGCGTCACCACCGCGTCACCGCGTCACCTCATCAGGGCGTCCACCGGCCGCCGAGCGCGCGCAGCAGCGCGACGCGATTGACCTGCTCGGTCTGACGCAGCGTGACCAGCACGCGCTGGGCGGTGGTCAGCTGCCGCTGGGCGTCCAGCAGCTCCAGCTGGCTGCTGCCGCCGAGCCGGTAGCTGCGCTCGGCCAGGCGCAGCGACTGCGCCGCCGCGTCGACCTGCGCCTGCTGCGCATCGAGCCGCTCGGCCAGTTGATCGCGCACCGCCAGCGCGTCCGCGACCTCGCGGAACGCGGACTGCAGCGCCGACTCGTAGTTCGCCAGCGCCTCGCGCCGGCTGGCCTCGCTGACCTCGACCTGCGCGCGCCGGGCGCCGCCATCGAACAGCGGCAGGTCGATCTGCGGGACCAGGCTCCACACTCCGCTGCCGCTCTCGAACAGGCCATCCAGGTCGGGACTGCGCGTGCCGGCGCTGGCCGTCAAGGTCAGGCGCGGGAAACGCGCGGCGCGTGCGGCACCGACGTCAAAGGCCGCCGCGCGCAGGCGCTGCTCCGCGGCGCGGAGGTCGGGGCGCTGCAGCAGCACCTCGGCGGGCAGGCCGCCGGGCAGCTCCGGCAGCGCGGTCACCATGGGCAACGCGGCCTGGGGCGTGGGCAGCAGCCGGTCAGGCACCGGCTGCCCGACGAGCAGCTCCAGCTGCAGCCGTGCCTGCGTGACCGCGCCGACGCTTTCCGCCGCATCGCCCCGTGCCGATTCGAAGGCGGCGCGCGCCCGCGCGCGGTCGAGGCCGGACGCCGCGCCCAGCGCGTACTGCCGCTCCGCCAGGTCGAGGGAGCGCTGCTGGCTGTCGCGCAGCGCCTGGTTGAGCACCAGTCGCTGCTGCGCCGCCGCCAGCGACAGCCACGCGGTCGCGACTTCGGCGGCCAGGCTCAGCCGCGCGCTGCGCTGCGTCTCCTGCTCCGCGAGGAAGCGCGACAACGCCGCGCCCTCGAGGCTACCCAAGCGGTTGAACAGGTCGATCTCGTAACTCGCCAGGCCCAGGTTGACGCCGTAGGTGGTCGTCGCGCCCTCGCCGTTGGTCGTGCGCTGGCGCGTCGCGGAGGCGCCCAGGCCGATCTCCGGCAGGCGATCCGCCGCCGCGATACGGTACTGCGCCCGTACCCGCTCGACGGCGGCCGCGCTCGCGCGCAGGCTGCGGTTCTGGTCGAGCGCGAGCGCCACCACCTCGTCCAGCCGGGCGTCGGCGAAGAAGCCGCGCCACTCGTGCGCGGCGGCGGTCGATGCTTCGGTCGAGGCCGCGTTCGCGGTCGGGGCTGCGGTGGGCGTCGCGGCCGAGGCCGAGCCGGCGCCCGATGCCGCCGAAGCCGGGGCGGCCGGGGGACGGAAGTCCTCGCGCAGCGGCGGACGCGGCGTGTCGGTCGACGGCACCAGGCTGCCGCACGCGCCCAGGCCCAGCAGCAGCGCGATCGCCGCGCACCGGGTCGTCAAGCTCATGGATGCATGCGCGCGCCTCATGTCCGCGCCTCCGGCCCGGCCGCATCGCCAGCGGCGTGAGGGCCCTCGTCGGTGGGCCTCGTCCCGGCATCGCGGGCGGTCCCGGTCCTCTTCATGCGGCTGAAGCGCTGCTTGACCCACAGGTAGAACAGCGGCACGAAGAAGATGCCCAGCAGCGTCGCGCTGCCCATGCCGCCGAGCACGCCCACGCCGATCGCGCGCTGCGAACCCGAGCCCGCGCCACTGGCGTAGGCCAGCGGCAGCACGCCCATCATGAAGGCGAGCGAGGTCATCAGGATCGGCCGCAATCGCTGCCGGCAGGCCTTGAGTGTGGCGTCGAGCAGACCCATGCCCTGCGCCAGCAGTGTCTCGGCGAACTCGACGATCAGGATCGCGTTCTTCGCCGACAGGCCGACCGTCGTCAGCAGGCCGACCTGGAAGAACACGTCGTTCATCTGCCCGCCGAGGTGGCTGGCCGCGAGCGCGCCGATGATGCCCAGCGGCACCACCAGCATCACGCTGAAGGGCACCGACCAGCTCTCGTACAGCGCCGCCAGGCACAGGAAGATGAACAGCACCGAGACCGCATACAGCATCGGCGCCTGATCACCGGACAGCCGCTCCTGGTAGCTGCGGCCGGACCACTCGAAGCCGATGCCCGGCGGCATCTCGCGCAGCACCTGCTCCATCGCGGCCATCGCGGCGCCCGAGCTCACGCCCGGCGCGACGTCGGCCTGGATCTCATAGGCGGCGCTGCCGTTGTAGCGGACCAGCTGGCGCGGACCGTTGGTCCAGCCCGCCTTGGCGAAGGCGCTGAAGGACACCATCTCGCCGCTGCTGTTGCGCACGTACCAGAAGCGCAGCGCCTCGGGATCGGCGCGGTAGGCGCCCTCGCCCTGCACCAGCACCCGCTTGACGCGGCCGCGGTCGAGGAAGTCGTTCACATAGCTGCTGCCCAGCGCGATCGACAGCGTGTCGTTGATCGTCGAGGTCGTCACGCCCAGCGTGCCCGCCTTGTGGTCGTCGATGTCGATCTGCAGCTGCGGCGTCTCGGTCAGGCTGTTGGTGCGGGCACGGCTGAGTTCGGGCCGCTGGTTGGCCAGGTCGATGAGGCGGTCGCGCGCGGCGATGAGCGCCTCCGAGCCGACGCCGCCCAGGTCCTGCAGGAACAGCTGGATGCCGGCACTGCCGCCCAGGCCGCGCACCGTCGGCGGCTGCACGACGAAGATGTTGGCGTCGCGCACGCGCTTGCCGAGCTCGCGGCTGAAGCGCTCGGCCAGCGCGCCGGCGCCCTGCGCCTTGCCGGTCCGCTCGGACCAGTCGGTCAGGCGGATGAAGCCCTGCCCCGAGCCCTGGTCGCCGCCAGCGCCGCGCACGATGTTGTAGAACTGGACTTCCTTCTGGTCGGCCAGGTAGCCCTCGATGCTCTGGGCGACGGCCTCCATCCGCTCCGCCGTGGCGCCCGGCGCCATGCGCACCTGGATCTGCAGGCCGCCCTGGTCCTCGTCCGGCAGGAAGGAGGTCGGCAGCGTCTTGTAGAGCGCCGCCAACCCCGCGATCAGCAGCAGGTAGACCATGAAGCTGCGCACGCCGCGCGCCGTCAGCCAGCGCACGCGCGACACATACCGCTCGGTGAAGCGGTCGAAGCCGCGATTGAAGCCGCCGAAGAACCAGTCCAGCTGCTTGCCGAAGGGCCCGCCATGCGCGGCATGCTCGCCCTTGTGGACCGGCTTGAGCAGCGTCGCGCACAGCGCTGGCGACAGGCTCATCGCCACCAGCACCGACAGCACCATCGCGCTCACCACGGTGATCGAGAACTGGCGGTAGATCACGCCGGTGGAGCCGCCGAAGAAGGCCATCGGGATGAACACCGCCGACAGCACGACCGCGATGCCGACCAGCGCGCCGCTGATCTCCTTCATGCTGGCGCGGGTCGCGTCGCGGGGGCTCAGGCCCTCCTCGCGCATCAGGCGCTCGACGTTCTCGACCACCACGATCGCGTCGTCGACCAGCAGGCCGATGGCCAGCACCAGGCCGAACATGGTCAGCGTGTTGATCGAGTACCCCGCCAGCGCCAGCACGCCGAAGGTGCCCAGCAGCACCACCGGCACCGCGATCGCCGGCACCAGCGTGGCGCGCAGGTTCTGCATGAACAGGTACATGATCACCACGACCAGCACCATCGCCTCGATCAGCGTGTGCACCACGCCCTCGATGGAGACGCTGATGAAGGGCGTCGTGTCGTAGGTGAAGGTGACCTTCATGCCGTGCGGGAAGAAGGGCTCGAGCTCCTTGAATTTGGCCTTGACCAGCTCGGCGGTCTTGAGCGCATTGGCGCCGCTGGCCGGCACGATGGCCATGCCGGCGGCGGTGACGCCGCTGCTGCGCACGTTGGTGGTGTAGCTGTCGCGGCCGAGCTCCACCCGGGCCACGTCCTTGAGCCGCAGCGCGGAGCCGTCCGGCTGCACGCGCAGCACGATGTTGCGGAACTGCTCCGGCGTCTGCAGCTTGGCGCGCGCGGTGATGATCGCGGTGAGCCGCTGGCCCTCGGGCACCGGCTGCGCGCCGAGCTGGCCGGCCGAGACCTCGGTGTTCTGCGCCAGCAGCGCGTTGCGGATGTCGCCTGGCACCAGCGCGTAGCGCTGCAACCGCGCCGGGTCCAGCCAGATGCGCATCGCATAACCGGAGCCGAAGACGTTGATGTCGCCGACACCCTCGATGCGGCTGATGATGTCCTGCAGCGTGCTGGACAGGTAGTCGCCGAGGTCGGCGGAGCTGACATTCGGATCGTCGCTGGTGAGCATGACCACCATCAGCGGCTCGGAGCCCGCCTTGGTGACGCGCACGCCCTGCGCCTGCACCGCCTGCGGCAGCCGCGAGAGCGACTGCGAGACCTTGTTCTGCACCTGCATCTGCGCCAGGTCGGGATCGGTGCCGGCGACGAAGCTCAGCTGCGTGTTGGCGCCGCCGGAGGCATTGCTGGTGGACTCGATCGAGAACAGGCCGTCGATGCCCTTGAGGTTCTGCTCGATGACCTGGGTGACCGAGTCCTCGATCGCCTTGGCCGAGGCGCCGGGGTAGCTGGTGTTGATCGAGATGCGCGTCGGCGCGATGTCCGGATAGCGCTCCAGCGGCAAGCCGAGCACCGCGGCGATGCCGGCCAGCATCACGACGATGGCCAGCACCCAGGCGAAGATCGGCCGGTCGATGAAGAAGGCGGCCATCAGAGGCTCCCGCCCGAGGCCGGGCCCGAAGCCGCCATGGACGCGGTGACAGACGCGGGGACGGACGCCGCGCTGGCCGCACCGCCGGCCGGGGCGCCCGGCTGCTCGCCGCCCTTCTTCTTGCCGGCGCCGGCTGGCACCGGCGTCACCACCTGGTTGGGCCGCACGCGCTGCAGGCCCTCGACGGCGAGCTTGTCACCCGGCTTCAAACCGCTGGCGACGACCCACTGGTTGCCCATCGCGCGCTTGAGCACGAGGCGGCGCAGCTCGGTCTTGTTGCCCTCGCCGACGACCAGCGCGGTCGCCTCGCCGGTCGGCGACCGGGTGACGCCCTGCTGCGGCACGACGATCGCGTCGCGGTCGACGCCCGCCAGCAGCTGCGCGCGCACGACCATGCCGGGCATCAGCATGCCCTGCGGATTGGGCACGACCGCGCGCAGCGTCACCGCGCCGGTGCCGCGGTCGACGGTCACGCCGCTGACCTGCAAGGTGCCGGGACGGGCGTACACGGTGCCGTCCTCGAGCACGACGCGGATCTGGCGGCTGCCCTGGCCGTTCGGGCCCTCGCCCTCGAGCTGGCGGCGCAGCTGCAGGATCTCGGCGCTGCTCTGGACGATGTCCACATGCATCGGATCGAGCTGCTGCACCGTGGTCAGCGCCTGCGTCTGGTTGGCGGTGACCAAGGCGCCGGCGGTGACGGTGGAAACTTCGATGCGGCCGGAGATCGGCGCCGCGATGCGGGTGCGGTCCAGCTGCACGCGCGCGGCGTCGAGCGCGGCGCGGGCCACGGCCACGTCGGCCTGGGCCTGCCGCAGCGCGCTGGCGCTGTCGTCGGCGCTCTGGCGGCTGAGCGCGTCGGCCTTGAGCAGCTCGGCGTCGCGCTCGGCGCGGGTGCGGGCGACGGCCACCTGGGCCTCGGCCTTCTGCAGCGCGGCCGCGGCGCGCGCGCGCTCGGCCTCGTAGCTGGCGGCATCGAGCTGGTAGAGCGCCTGGCCGGCGCGCACCGTCGTGCCTTCCTCGAAGAGCCGCTTCTGGACGATGCCGCTGACCTGCGGGCGGATCTCGGCGACCTGGCTCGCCGACAGGCGGCCAGGCAGCTCCAGCGCCAGCGGCGCGTCCTGCGTCGCGACGATGACCACGCCCACTTCGGGCGGCGCGGGCTGGGCGGAGGCGGTTTTCTTCTCGCCGCAGCCGGCGGCCAGGACGGCCACCAGGGCGATCAGCAGGGACAGCGCGGCGGGACGCGGCATCGACGCGCGCGGACCAGCCGCCCGCGCGCAGGGTGTCAGAATCTTCGGCATGGCGGCGGATGCTGGCCCACGAATGTGGAGACACCTTGAAGATCGCGTCCGCCGCGCGGGCTCCGCCCAGACGGCTTGCCTGCCGCACGCGGCGCCGGTCATCATGCGGCCCGCCCTGCTCCACTCGCCGCCCCGTTCTCCTGGATGAAGCTCCCGTTCACGCTCACCGCCCGGCTGTTCATCGCCGTCTTCAGCACCGCCATGGCGGTCGCGCTGGCGATGGGCGTGTTCTCGCACATCAACCTGAACCGGGACTTCATCGGCTACCTCAACGAGCAGGCGGTCAACCGGCTGGAGCTCGCGCGCACCAGCGTCACCGCCGGCTATCGGGAAAACGGCCGCAGCTGGGACTTCCTGCGCCAGAAGCCGGAGCTGTGGGGGCGGCTGCTGCGGCCGCTGGTGCCGGAGGCGGAGATGCCGGCGGTCAAGCACGGGCCGGCCGACCTGACCGGCGCGACGCGGCGCTTCACGCTCTTCGACGAGAACCGCGAGCGGGTGGCGGGCTATGCCGGGCCGGTCGAGCCGACGATCGAGCGGCCCATCATCGTGGACGGCCTGACCGTGGGCTGGCTGGCGCTGACCCCGATCGAATCGGTCAGCCCGGGCGCGGAGAAGCATTTCTACGACGCGCAGCTGCGCTCGGCCTGGGTGGTCGGCGGCGCGGCGGTGCTGCTGGCGGCCGGCGTGGCGTACTGGATCTCGCGCCGGCTGCTGCAGCCGGTGCGGCGCGTGGCGGACGCGACGCACCGCCTGACCGCCGGCGACTTCGGCGTGCGGGTGCGGGAGACGCGCGGCAACGACGACATCGCCGGCCTGCAGCGCGACTTCAACCAGCTGGCGCTGACCCTGCAGCGCAACGAGGCGATGCGGCGCGAGTTCCTGGCCGACGTCTCGCACGAGCTGCGCACGCCGCTGGGCGTGCTGCACGGCGAGCTGGAAGCGCTGGAGGACGGCGTGCGCAAGCTCGACGCGCAGGCGCTGCGCTCGCTGCAGGGCGAGGTCGCCATCCTGCACAAGCTGGTCGACGACCTGCACGAGCTGTCAATGGCGGACGTGGGCGCGCTGGCCTACCGCAAGTCGGAGGTCGACCTGCTCGAGCTGATCGGCGTGACGGCCGGCGCCTTCGGCGAGCGCCTGCACGGCAGCGGCCTGTCGCTGCAGTTGGACCTGCCCGAGCAGCCGCTGCGCGTCTTCGGCGACGAGCGCCGCCTGCGGCAGCTGCTGGGCAATCTCTTCGAGAACAGCTGCCGCTACACCGATGCCGGCGGCGCGCTGAGCATCAGCGCCCGGCGCAGCGGCGAGCATGCGGTGATCGACGTGCAGGACACCTCGCCCGGCGTCGGGCCGGAGCACCTGCCGCGGCTGTTCGAGCGCTTCTTCCGCGTCGATGCCTCGCGCAGCCGGCGCGGCGGCGGCTCCGGGCTCGGGCTGTCGATCTGCCAGCGCATCGCCGAGGCCCACGAGGGCCGCATCGAGGCCCGTCCCTCGCCGCTGGGCGGCCTGTGGATGCGGGTGGAGCTGCCGGTCCATGGCTGAGCGCGCGGCGGGCCCGGCGCCGATGCCGATGGAACCGGGGCCCTCGCGGGTGCTGGTGGTGGAGGACGAGCCCAAGCTCGCGGCGCTGCTGGCGGACTACCTGCGCGCGGCCGGGCACGAGCCCGAATGCGTGGCCGACGGGCGCGAGGTGATCCCGGCCTGGACGGCGCGGCGGCACGACCTGATCCTGCTGGACCTGATGCTGCCGGGCATCGACGGGCTGACGCTGTGCCGCGAGCTGCGCGCGGTCAGCAGCGTGCCCATCCTGATGCTGACGGCGCGGGCGGACGAATCGGACCGGCTGGCCGGCCTGGAGACCGGCGCGGACGACTACATCGCGAAGAACCCCTTCAGCCCGCGCGAGGTGATGGCGCGGGTGAAGGCGGCGCTGCGCCGAAGCCGCGCGCACGAAGTGGAAACGGCGGCCGCGGTGGCCGCCTTCGCGGCGGGCAGCGAGCCGCTGTCCATCGATGAATCCGGCTGGAAGGCGAGCTGGCGCGGCCAGCCGCTGGACCTCACGCCGATCGAATTCCGGCTGCTCCACATCCTGGCGACGCAGCCGGGCCGGGTCTACGCGCGGACCCAGCTGCTGGACCTGCTGCACGTGGACGGCCGCGAGGTCACCGAGCGCGCGGTCGACAGCCACATCAAGAACCTGCGCCGCAAGCTCGAGAAGGCCGGCGCGGGGGCGGACCGGATCCGGTCGATCTATGGGGTGGGATACCGGTTCGAGCGATGAAAGGTGGAAGGGCCCCCGAGTCGCCTCAGGAGCCCCGCGCCGATCGCCCCCTCGGGACCGCGCTCGCGACTCGCCTTACTGCTTGTAGAAGGTCACGTCATCGACGTTGAGCCAGCCGGTGCCCGTCGAGTCGCTCGTCCAGAACCCGATCTCGGCGTTCCCGTTGCTCACGTTGATGTTGCTGAGAGTGAGCTGCGTGTAGCCATCGGACGCCACCGTGGCGACGGCCACCTGGCTGCCGCCGAAGTTCTTCACGTACAGCTGGTGTCCGGCCGTGCCTCGCACCCAGGCCTTCACCGTGTACAGCCCGTTCGGGAGGCCCGTGAGGGTCTGGGCGGTGTAGGCCCAATACGCCCCAGTGCCGCTGTGCACCAGGTGGGATGCTCCGGAATTGGGACGCGTCGTAGCGGTGGACACCGCGCCCCCTTGCGACCCCGTGAACCAGCCGCCCAGCCCGTTCTCGAAGCCAGCGTTGCTCAGCAGGTTCACGCCACCGTCGATCACGTCCACGCGGTCGGCCGTGACGAAGGTGTTCGACGCGCTGGCGTTCTTCATGCCGGTGGCCCGCACCTTCAGCGTGTGGCCACCCGCCGCCAGCACGGGGCTGCTCCACAGCAGCACGTCATCCTTGCGAGCGGCCGAGTAGGTGTCGATGGCGACTTCCGCGCCGCCGTCGATGGACACCGCGGCGATGCCGTGCGCCGGCGCCTGACCGCCATAC
Organism: Roseateles sp. 22389; assembly: GCF_052044995.1. NCBI lineage: Bacteria > Pseudomonadati > Pseudomonadota > Betaproteobacteria > Burkholderiales > Sphaerotilaceae > Roseateles > Roseateles sp. 22389. Next base: position 21,207 of record NZ_JBQEOF010000026.1, on the reverse strand, counting down.
AGCTTGACCTGCGTGCCGTTGAAGGGCACCTGGTAGTAGGCGCTGGTCAGCCCGGACCAATGGTTGTCGTTCTGGTAGGCGCCGGTCTGGCTGCCACTGGGCCAGTTGGCGGTGTTGTCGTAGCTGAAGCTCGTATCGTTGCGCGTCACCCGGCCCAGGTAGGGCAGCAGGATCGGCAGCAGACGGTTGCTCACCTTGACGTGGCCGGTGTCGCTGGGGTGCAGGCCGTCGGTGAAGTCCGTGGACCCGCTGGACGAATCCAGCCAGCCGGCGGTGTCGATGTAATGCACCTTGGCATCGCCCGCATTGACGCGCGCGGTCACCGCCGCCTGCGTCTCGGCCTGGTAGAAGCCGCCGAAAGTGCGCAGCGCGAAGATGTCCGCGTTCGGATACTTGGCCCGGATGTTCTGCAGGAAGCCGGTGTAGCGGCTCTGGAACGTGGCCGTGGGCACCGAGTTGAACGAGTCGTTGCTGCCCAGGTTCACGACGACCAGCCTGGCCGTGTAGTTGGCGAAGTTCCAGGCCGGGTTGCCGGTGCACGCGACGTCGGGGCAGCGGTTGGCCTGCCACAGCTTGAAGTACAGCGACTCCATGCCCGGGAAGGTGTTGTCCGAGTAGTGATACCCGTCCGACAGGGTGATCCCGGGATAGGAGACCTGCGTGTGATCGGCGGCCATCCGCTCGCCGGTGAGCCAGGCGTAGTCCGAGACCGCGACGTCGGTCGTCGTCACGCCGGAGGTGATGGAGTCGCCGACGAACTCCACGAGCGGGAGAGCGTCGGGCCGCACCGTGACGGCGCCGGCGTCCAGCACCAGGCCCTGGAACGGCAATTCCGTCTTCTCGTACTTGGCGACGATCTTGAGCGAGTGCGTTCCGTTGGCCAGCGGCGCAGGCGTCAGGTTGATGGTGCCGACGGCATCCCAGTAGGTGGTGGGAACGCCGTCCACGATGGCCATGAAGACGGTCTTCTCGGCCAGCTTCACCTTCACCGTGGTGCCGGTGAACTTGGTGGACAGGTACGAGCCGTTCCAGTAACTGCGATACGTGGCGCTGCTGCTCTTGTCCCAGCGTCCGACGTAGTTGATGTTGGTGTCCGTGGGGTCACCGTTGCCGGTGGCGGCCAGGACGGAAGCGCTGCAGGAGAACGCCATCCCCATCAGCGCCAGACGAAGGAAATGCGGGGGCGCGATCGCCCGGACTGAACCACGATGACCGGTCATGTCTCGAAACCTTTCAACGCAACGCGCCATCACTTCGGAGTTGATTTAGCGCTAAATCCCGGTGGTATCCTAGTTCATGCACCCCACGAACTATCTAGGGAAACACCCGACCGAGGCGTGGGAGGCGCGGCTGTGCCTCAACCGCGCCGCGCCGCCTCGATCTTCGCGATGTCGATCTTCCCCATCTCCATCATGGCGGCGAAGGCGCGCTGGGACGCGGCGCGGTCCGGATCGTGCAGCGCGTCGGTCAGCACGCGCGGCGTGATCTGCCAGTTCACGCCCCACTTGTCCTTGCACCAGCCGCAGGCGCTCTCCGCGCCGCCGTTGTCGACGATCGCATGCCAGAGGCGGTCGGTCTCGGCTTGATCGTCGGTCGCGATCTGGAAGGAAAAGGCCTCGGTCTGCTTGAACTGCGGCCCGCCGTTCAGGCCGATGCAGGCCACCCCGCAGACGGTGAACTCGACCACCAGCACGTCGCCCTGCTGCCCCGACGGGAAGTCGCCCGGCGCCCGCGTGACGCGGCCAACCTGGCTGTCGGGGAAGGTCTTCGCATAGAAGCGCGCGGCCTCCTCGGCATCGCGGTCGTACCAGACACAAATGGTGTTCTTCGCAAGCATGGGGATCTCCATCAAGGGATTGCAACGAGGATCGGCGAGACATCGTCCGCGGCGCCGGGCGGTCGGGCAACCGGCATACCCCTGGCGAGGCCTCGTCTCCTCCCCCACGACGAGCGGCCGCGTGCCATTTCGACAACAGCTCGCACGCCTCGTCACGCGCTGCGCACGCGCCAAATGAGAATGTTCTCAAATAGGAATTACTATCAACAACTTCCCCATTTCCTGATGCCTGCCGGCCGACAAGGCTGGCGAGGTCTCCTGTTGCCATGCGAATCCGATCCCTCCCGCGCCTGGTCCGGCGCCCCGCTGCACGTTCGAGCTTCCGCCATGCCGGCATCGCCGCGGCGGCGTCCCTGTTCGCGGCGGCCGTCGCCGCCCAAGGGTCGGCTGCCGGCGCCGCCTCGACGACATCGGCCGCGCCCGCCGATGACGCCGACAAGCCCGTCACCATCGCCCCGGTGACCGTCAGCGGACAGCGCGCCGAAGGGTATGCCGCCTCCGAGACCGCCTCGGCGACCAAGCTGACGCTGTCGCCGCGCGAGACGCCGCAGTCGATCACCGTCATGACGCGGCAGCGCCTGGACGACCAGAACCTGACCTCGCTGCGGCAGGTGCTGGACGTGACGCCCGGCGTCTACTCCAACGCCTACGACACCGAGCGCGTCCTGTTCTACGCACGCGGCTTCCTCGTCGACACCCTGATGCATGACGGCGTGCCCGCCCACACCAACTTCAGCACCGGGTCGGTGGACGAGACGCTCGACACCGCGCTCTACGACCGCATCGAGGTCGTGCGCGGCGCCACCGGCCTGATGACGGGCGCCGGCAATCCGGCGGCGTCGATCAACCTGGTGCGCAAGCACGCGGACAGCCGCACGACCACCGCGTCGCTGAAGCTGACCGCCGGCTCCTGGAGCAACCGCCGCGCGGAACTCGACGCCTCCACCCCGCTGACCGCCGACGGCCGCATCCGCGCCCGCGGCGTCGCGGTGGTCGAGAGCACCGACAACTACCAGGACCTCTATCACAAGCGCCGCAACGTGCTCTACGGCGTGGTCGACGCGGACCTGACGCCGGCCACGCGCGTGTCCGCCGGCTTCGAGTACCTGGAGAACAAGCCGCGCGGCAACACCTGGGGTTCGTTCCCGAAGTTCTTCTCCGACGGCACGCAGGCCGACTGGCCGACCTCGGTGACCACGGCGCCGGACTGGTCCTACTGGGACCGCAAGACGCAGACCGTCTTCGGCGAGCTGCGCCACCAGTTCGGCAATGGCTGGACGCTGCGGTCGTCGCTGAGCCGCCGCGTCTACAAGGAAGACGTCAAGCTGTTCTACGTCTCGGGCTGGCCCGATCCGGCGACCGGCGAAGGCCTGGCGCCGTGGGCCTACCGCAGCAAGGGCAAGATCACCGAGACCGCGCTCGACGTCCACGCCTCCGGCCCCTTCGAGTTGATGGGCCGCCAGCACGAGCTGGTCCTCGGCTACAACGGCTCGCGCGCGAAGAACACCGGCACCGAGCAGGCGGTGGCCGGCGACCTCGCTCCGGTGGGCAACTTCTTCGAATGGAACGGCAGCTACCCGGAACCCGCCTGGGCCGATCCCACGCCGCTGAACAACATCAAGACCGACCAGGACGCGGTCTACGCCGCCGCGCGGCTGTCGCTGACGGACTCGCTCAAGCTGATCGGCGGCTCGCGCTACGGCCGCTGGAAGATCGATTCCTTCTACGTCTACGACTCGCCGACGACGTCCAAGTACGACTACACCAAGGCCATCCCCTACGCCGGCTTGGTGTGGGACGTGCTGCCCGAGCTCTCGGTGTTCACCAGCTACACCGGCATCTTCAAGCCGCAGAGCAGCCGCGACATCAACGGTCATTACCTCGACCCGATGGACGGCAACTCGGTGGAGGTCGGCATCAAGGGCGAGCACTTCAACAAGCGCCTGAACACCTCGCTGACGCTGTTCAAGACCAAGCAGGACAACGTCGCGGCGCCGGTGCTAGACCCGGTGACCGGCGCGCCGGTGCTGCTGCCGGACGGCACCACCGCCTCGCAGGCCATCGACGGCACCCGCACCCGCGGCTTCGAGTTCGAGCTGTCGGGCCGGGTGGTCGACGGCGTGCAGGCCTCGCTGGGCTGGACGCGCTACATCACCAAGGACGGCGACGACCAGACCATCCGCACCTTCATCCCGAGCACGATGGTGCGACTGTTCGCGACCTGGGACGCGGCCCGCTGGGTGCCCGGCCTGACGCTGGGCGGCGGTCTCAACTGGCAGTCGTCCAGCTCGGCGGCCGTCGGCACGCCCAGCGGCGGCACGACGCTGCGCCAGGGCAGCGTGACCAACCTGTCGCTGATGGCGCGCTACCAGGTCTCGCCCAAGGTGTCGGTGCAGCTCAACGGCAACAACCTCCTGGACCGCAAGTACTTCGTGCTGGACCAGTACGACAACACCTACTACGGCGCGCCGGCCAACTACTCGGTCTCGCTGCGGCTCGCGTACTGAGCCGGCTTCGGCGGCGGGAGCCTCCTCGGCGCGGCGGCAGGCCACCCGGCCGCCACGCGCGTCCATCCCGGGATCGGGTGACGCGCGGATGCCGCGCACCGGGAACGGACAGGGATACTCGACGGGCGACCGCGAGCCGGTGAATCACCGGTAGCGGTCGCCCGCCCTGCCCGCTTCCGAAGGAATCCCATGAGTGCAGCGTCACTCCTCGTCCTGCTGATGGCGGCCTGCATCGCGGGCCTGCTGTGGGGGCTCGCGCGTCAGCGCCGTGCGCACCGTGCGGCGCTGGCCCAGGCCGAACGCATGGGCCGCGTGCTGCTCACGATGGCGCGTGCGAATCGCCTGGTGCTGCGCATCGACGATGAACGCGCCCTCTTCCACGAGGCCTGCCAGATCTGCGTCGACGCCGGCGACGCTGCCCTGGCCGCCGTCTACCTGCGCGACGGCGAACTGGCGCACCGCGTGGCCTTCGCCGGCCCGGCGGCGCAGGTGCTGCGCAACGTGCCGGACCCGCTGGACCTGCGCCTGGCGGAGGTCCAGGGGACCTACACCGCGCGCGTGCTGCGCGACGGCCGCAGCGCCGTCAGCAACAACTATGTGCTGGACGCGCAGGCTGGCCGCTGGCGCGAGGAGGCGGTCGCCCAGGGCATCCGGGCGATCGCCTGGATCCCGATCCGCCGCGCGGGCGAGGTCGCCGGCGCGCTGATGCTGTGCGCACGCGTGCCCGACTTCTTCGATGACGAGCTGATGGCGCGGCTCGAGGAACTCGGCGCGGACCTGTCGTTCGCGCTGGACAGCGTGGACAGCCGCCGCGCGCGCGAGGCCGCGCTGCGCGAGATCGAGGCCGGGCGGGACCGCTTCCAGCGCCTCTTCGACGCAGCGCCGGTGCCCATGGCGATCGTGTCGGTGGAGGACCGCCGCATCGTCGAGGCCAACCAGGCGCTGTGCCGGCGCTACGGCAAGACGGTGCAGGAGGTGGCCGGCACGACCACCGCCTCGCATGCCTACGGCGTGATCGCCGAGGACCGCGATGTCTTCTACCGCGTGCTGGGCACGCAGGGCCGCGTGACCGACATGGTGGTGCGGCTGCGCGACGCCGCCGGCGCCATCCATCCGGCCGTGCTCAATGCGGAGCCGCTCGAGTACATGGGACGGCCCTGCTGCCTGATCATCAGCCTGGAGCTGCAGCATCTGCCCGGCCCGGGATGGCCGGAGCAGGCGCCAGCGCGCTGAGGGCGCCGCGATCGGCGCGCCCATCGCCTCGCCTCACTCCGGCTCGATGCCGGCGGCCTTGATGATCTGGCCCCACTTGCGCGTCTCGGCTTCCTGGAAGGCGCGCAGCTCTTCCGGCGTGCTGGACCACGCCTCAACGCCGGCGCTCTCGAAGAAGGCCTTCGCCGGCGCGCTGCGCAGCGCCGCGCCGAGCAGCTCGCGCAGGCGCTGAACGACCGGCGCGGGCGTGCCCGCCGGCACGTAGGCGGCGAACCAGTAGCTCATGTCGTAGCCCTTGACGCCGGCCTCGTCGAGCGTCGGCACATCGGGCAGCAGCGGCGAGCGGCGCGTCATCGAGAAGCCCAGCGCCCGCACCTTGCCGGCCTTGATCTGCGGCAGGCCGGTGGCCGTGTCGGTGATCATGAAATCGACCTGGCCGCCGATCAGGTCGGTCAGCGCGGGCGGATTGCTCTTGTAGGGCACGTGCAGCAGCTGCGTGTGGGACAGCTGCTGGAACTGCTCGCCGGCGACGCGGCTGGAGGCGCTGCCGCTGCCGAAGCTGACCTTGCCGGGCTCGCGCCTGGCGCGCGCGATGACATCGGCGACGCTGCGGTACGGGCCGTCGGCCTTGACCACCATCACCTGACCGCCCTTACCCAGGCCGGTGACCGGCGCGAAGTCCTTGACCGGGTCGTAGGACAGCTTGCGGAAGAGATGCGGATTGGCGGCCTGCGTGGTGTTGGTGGCGATCAGCACCGTGTAGCCGTCGGGCGCGGCGCGCGCGACCTGCTGCGCCGCGATCATGCCGCTGGCGCCGGCCTTGTTGTCGACGACGACGGCGATCCGCGTCTGCTCGGTGATCGCCTGGCCCAACGCCCGCGCCAACTGGTCCGTCGCGCTGGCGGCGGCGAAGGGCACGAGCAGCGTGATCGGCTTGCTCGGATAAGCCGCGGCGCCGGTCTGCGCCTGAGCGAGGTTGGTCCATGCGAGGGTCGCGGCGCATGCGGCGCACGCGGCGACCAACACCGCCCGGCGGCGGGTCGTCGGTTTCAAGACAGTCATCAAGCAGTCTCCATCGTCTCGTTGTGATCCATGCCCGGGCCTCTCAGCCACGGGACCAGCGTCTCCGGCACCATCAGCGGCATCGCCAGCACGACGAAGGACAAGGCCTTGCCGTGGCTGTCCAGGTTCAGCGCATCATTGACGCCACCGTCGAGCACGCCGTCCAGCACGAAGTTGATCGCGCCCAGGCGCGGCAACAGGTGGCGCGTCACCCGCGTCGGGCGGCGGGACGCAAACTGGCGCGCGACAGCATCTTCGGTCAGTTGCTCAACCAGCAGCGGATACAGCGCCAGGTGCCAGGCGATCACGCTGATGTTGGAACGGTCGCCCTTGTCGCCGGTGCGGCCGTGAGCGGCAGCGCGGAGTTCGACTTGGCGGGTGGGGGTTGAGGGCTCCGGTGCTGGGTGCGCTGGGTCTGCCGTGAGCGCTGCGGAGGCCGTCGGCCGGGAGGCCAAGCGCGGGCTCTCCACGGGGCATGGGGGATCCCTCCTGGACCCCCAAGCCCCATTCCGGCCCCACCCACCCTCGCTGCCAGCGGAAGACCGCGTGATCACGCCCTCGCGGCCATCGGGAGACGGCGTGGCGGCGCCCTCGTTGCCATCGGAAAACAGCGTGACGGTGGCGGGGGCATGTTCTCGGGGGAACAGGCAGGAACGCAGGCCCAGGCGCGGCCGAAGATTCGTGCGGACACCGCCGCCGCCCGCAGGACCACAGGTGTAGAGCGCAGTGACCTCGCGGGTCAGGCGGTCGGCTCCGGCACGGTCCGGATGGTTCGCGGCGACACGCAGACGCACATCGCTGGCGTCGCCCGCCGCGCGTCGCCGCAAGGCATCGCCGGCGTCATCGCCCAGCACACTCGTCACACCGATCAGGTCGATCCGCAACGGGCCCTGCCGGTCCCGTGCATCCAATCGCGCCCGCAGCACCTCGCCGGCGAGCCGCGCGCGCGCCTCGGCACCGGGCCCCGCATAGGAAATCTCACCCTCCGCCAACCAGCCGTTGGCGAAGAAGACATTGGCCTTGAAGGTCGCCGGGCGCGGATGACCCCGCACACCATCCAACCGCACCGCGTCCGGGCCAACCGGCGTCACGCTCGCGGCGCTGATGTCGGCGACGACGTCCGGCGTCAGGTAGGCAGCCGGATCGTGCAGCTCATACAGCAGCTGCTCCTTGACCGTGTGCGTGTCGAGGCGACCACCCGTGCCATCGGCCTTGAAGATCGTGCAGGCGCCGTCGGCGTCGATCCTCGCGATCGGGAATCCGACGCGGCTGAGGTCCGGCACCTCCTTGAAGCCCGGATCGGCGTAATAACCGCCGCAGACCTGGGCGCCGCACTCGAGCAGGTGACCGGCCATCGTCGCGCCGGCCAGCCGGTCCCAGTCATCCAGCGCCCAGCCGAAATGCGCGAGCGCCGGCCCCACGGTCAACGACGGATCGGCCACCCGCCCCGTTACCACGACATCAGCGCCCCGCCGCAAGGCCTCGGCGATGCCTTCGGCACCGAGATAGACATTGGCGCTGGCGATAGCGCCGTCGGGCAGCGGCGGGCCGTCCTGCCTGAGCGCCGCGGCGAGCAGCGCCCGCTGCTCCGGCGACACCAAGGCATCGCCGGCCACCACCGCCACGACCGGCGGGCGCAGGCCGAGCTCGGCCGCGATCGCGGCCACCCGTCGGGCCGCCGCGGGCGGATTCGCCGCGCCGAAGTTGCCGACGATCGGGATGCGATGCGCCAGGCAGTCGGCGAGCACCGGCCGCAGCATCTCATCCAGCAGCGGCTCGTAACCGGCCTCCGGATCCCGTTGGCGTGCGAGTTGAGCCAGCGCGAGCGTGCGCTCGGCCAGCGTCTCGAAGATCAGCACGGCAGGACCACCCAGCCGGATCAAGGTGTCCACCACCGGCCGGGCGGCGTCGGTGCGGTCGCCCGAGAAGCCCGCCGCGCAACCGACCAGCAAGCCACCAGCGTCGGAGGTCGCGGTGGTCGAGAGTGTCACGTCGGTGGCGCTGGTGGTGTCCTGGCGGGTGTCCATGTGGGCGACTCTAGTCGTGCCGGCCTTATCGGAGAATTCGATTGTTTGGATTCATTCATCGGGATTGCCAATGAATCAGCTCGCGCCGCTCTCGCCCTCCGCGCCGGATTTTCCGCTGGCCAACCTGTCGGCCCGGCAGCTCGCGGCCTTTGTCGCGCTGGCGGAGGAGCGCAGCTTCACCCGCGCGGCCGCGCGTTGCCATCTGTCGCAGCCGGCCTTCAGCGCGCTGATCCGGACGCTGGAGGACGGCCTGGGCGCGCGGCTGTTCGACCGGACCACGCGCACGGTGGAGCCCACCGCCGAAGGCGCGCTCTTCCTGGAGCCGGCCCGGCGCCTGCTGCAGGACATGCGGCTCGCGGCCGACGACCTGCGCGACCACGTCGCGCGGCGCCGCGGCCGGGTGGCGCTGGCCGCGTTGCCGGCGCTGGCGGCGGGATGGCTGCCGCCGCACCTCGCGGCCTTCCGCCGCGCCTATCCCGGCATCGAGCTGGACCTGGCCGACGTGCTGTCGGAAAGCTGCGTGGAGCGGGTGCGCTCCGGCCGCGCGGACCTGGCGCTCGCCGCCCTGCGCGCCACCGCGCCGGAGCTGTCCGTCGAGCCCTTCCTGTCGGATGTCTTCTTCCTGGTCTGCCGGCGCGACCATCCGCTGGCACGCCGCCGGAGGCCGTCGCTGGCGGAGCTCGAAGGCCAGCCGCTCATCGGCCTGGCGCGGCACAGCAGCGTGCGGCAGGCGCTGGACGCGGCGCTGCCGGGCCGGCCGCTGGCGCCCGTGCTGACCCTGGAGCAGTTGAGCTCGGTGGCCGGCATGGTGGTCGCCGGACTGGGCGTGACGCTGGTGCCGGCGCTGACGCTGTTCCACTTCGCCCATCCGGACCTGGTCGCCCGCCCGATCGCCGAGACCGGATTGCAGCGCCACATCTACCTGATCCGCCGCCGCGACCGCGCGCTCTCGGCCGCGGCCGAGGCGATGGCGCAGTCGCTCTGGCGCTGGGCCGGCGAGGGCCCGCGCCGTCCGGGCATCACGGTGCATGCGGCGCCGGCGTCGACGCCCGCCCGCATGACCGTCGGGCCGGCTACGGCAACGCCGGGCCGACGCGGATGACGACCAGGCGCAGGCCGGGATCCTCGGGCTCCGCCGACAGCGTCCGGCCATGCGCCTCGGCGATCGATGCGGGCTGACGCCTGGCCCCCGATCGCGCGCGGCGCGGCATCAGAAGCGGTACAGGTAGCCGACGAAGACGCGATTCTCGGTCGAGCCGTCCACCAGTGGGCTGTCCTTGATGCCGCTGCCCAGGCTGGTCACGCCGACGTCGACGAAGACCGCGTTCTTCGGATTGAACAGGTAGGTGCCGCGCAGACCCAGCTCGGCGTTGACAGTCGACTTGCCCTGGTAGGCGGCCCGCGTCGCGGTGACCTCGCTCGCGCGGACGCCGTAGTAGTAGTCGACGTATTTCTTGTCGACCCACTGCGCGCCCAGGCGCGGCGTCAGCATGACGTGCTGGCCCAGGCGCCAGGAGCGCTCCAGCGTCAGCGCCAGGCGCTGGCCCTTGCTGTGGCCGGAGGCATCGGCGGTCCACTCGGCGCCCAGCTCGGCGATGTCGCTCTTCCAGCTTGCCTTCGCGCCGGCCCACAGTCCGCCCTTGCGCTCGGCCATGCCGTTCAGGATGGGCGCGTCGCCAGCCTCGTAGCCGCTGCCGTCCCACTTGGCCACGAGGCCGAAGTCGACCTGGTGACCCGGCGCGACCTGCCAGCGCGGCAGCTTCACCGTCAGGCCCGGGCCGAAGACGCGCACCCAGCGGTTCTCGTACTGGATCATCGGCAGCGCCCTGTTCTCGCGGTCGATGTCTTTGTAGGCCTTCTGGGTGCTCACCACGCCCACGCCCAGGCCCCAGGAGGACGACTCGCCCTCCTGGCCGGCCGGGCCGCCCGGACCGGCCGCCAGCACGCCCGACGGGGCCGCGGCGCAGAGCACCGCGGCGGAGGACAGGGAGGCGCGCGCCAGCGCCGTGCGGGCGTGCGAACCAGCAAGCGATCGGGCGAGCGAGAGGAGTCGTTTCTGCGTGAGCATGAGAGTTCCCGGGAGGGCGGTGAAAGGAGGCCGCATCCTCGAAGGGCACGTCTTACTGCGCACTTACCAACGATCACGCGCGCGGGCCCGGCGCGACCGTCCCCACCGCCTTGAGCGCCGCGATGGCTGCCGTATGCGCATGCACCAGCGGCGGCGACTGGTCGAAGCGCTGCGCATACCGCTGCTTGAACGGATCGGCGCTGTCGCGGTCCAGTCCCAGCAGATCACGCGCGCGTTGCGCCACCGCACGCGGCGTGGCGGCCGCGTCGGCGGCGCCATCGATGGCTTCGTCCAGCATGGTGATCAGCCGGCTCAGCGGCTCCAGCCAGCGCATGTCCTCGCTGAAGGCCATGACCTGCAGGAACTCGCCCGCGCTCTGCGGACCATGCTGTTTCTCGAAATCGCCGCGCTCCAGGTCGACCAGCGCGCGGTGGAGGTCGAGCAGCGCGCGGCGCAGTTGCTGGCAGGTATCAGTGGTCATGGGGCCGTCCAGTCATGGGAAGGCGCAAGCGTACAGGGGCTTGCGGCGCGGCGCCTGTCCCCTTTGGCAGACGCTTGGCAGAACGCTCGGCAGACGGTTTCACAGCCGGCTCGGGCCGGCGCCTCAGGGCGCCGGCGGCTCCATCAGCATCTCGCGCAGCGGCCGTGCCTGGCGCCAGCCGGTGGCTTCGAGCATCGGCTGCTCGTAGAAGTCTGGGACCGGGCCGAGGCACAGCAGGCCCAGTGGCTCCGCGCCCTCGGGCAGGGCCAGCGCCTGGCGCAGCGCTGCGGGGTCGAACATCGAGACCCAGCCCAGGCCCAGGTGCTCCGCGCGCGCGGCGAGCCACAGGTTCTGGACCGCGCAGGCCGCGGAGCACCAGGCCATCTCGCGCGGCAGGCTCAGGCGGCCGAAGACGGTGCCGTCGTCCGGCGCCAGCACGATGGCCAGCAGCTCGGCGCAGTCGCGCAGGCCTTCGACCTTGAGCCGCAGGAACTCCGCGCCGCGCTCACCGAGCGCCTGCGCGGTGCGCCGGCGCTCCGCCTCGACGATCGGCATCAGGCGCTCGCGCCACGCGGTCGTGCTCAGCCGCATGAAACGCCAGGGCTGCATCAGCCCGACCGAGGGCGCGGCATGCGCCGCCTGCAACAGGCGCTCGAGTTGCTCGTCGGGCAAGGGCGCGGACGGCGTGAAGTGGCGCATGTCGCGACGCAAGGCGATCGCGCGATAGACGGCGGCGCGCTCGGCGTCGTCGAAGCGGTGTTGCGGGTCCGGCGCGGCGGTCGGGGTCGCGGATGAAGTCGCGGAGAAGGCCGAAGGGCGCGGCGAATCGGCGGAAGACGGCAGAGTCATGCCGCGATTGTCGGCCGGCGCACGAGCCATACTGTCGGCCGGTTTGACAAATCCGCGCTGCCGATCCCGGCTTGCGTCCCTTCCCGAATGTCTGTTTCACTGCCATCCCCCGAGTCCACCGCGTCGACCCTGCGCGGCCCGCTGCGCCTGTCGCCGCTCATCGACGCCGACCTCGACGCGATGGCCGCCCTGCTGTGGGACGAGCGCGTCTACCAGCACATCGGCGGCCTGCCGGACTCGCCGGCGCTGGTCGCGCTCGGCCTGCGCCGGGCCCTGGCCGGACCGCCCGAGGACCATACCGACCAGCGCTGGCTCAACTACGCGATGCGCCTGGCGGCGACCGGCGAGCTCATCGGCCGGCTGGAAGCGACGGTCCACGACGGCATCGCGGAAGTCGCGTTCCTGCTGGGGACCGCGCACTGGGGCCGCGGCCACGCGACCGAGGGCCTGCGGTGGCTCCACGAGGAAATCGCCCGTGTCAGTCCGGGCGTCGCGTGCTGGGCGACCACGCTGCCGGAGAACGCACGCAGCGCCCGCCTGCTGACGCGCTGCGGTTATGTGCCGATGGATCCGGCGGCCGCGCCACCGCTGCTGACCTACGACGACGGCGACCTCGTGTTCCGGCGCCCGGCCGCGGACTGACGTCGGCCCGGGCCGATCAGCGCGGCCCCTGGTCCCAGCTCTCCATGCCCGACAGCGTCCGCTCGTAGGGCCGCGGGCTGATGCTCAGGTCGCCGACGAAGGGCCGGTCCATCTGGGCGATGAAGAAGAACACCAGCCCGGTCGAGAAGGACAGGAAGATCACCGCGGCCCGGTTGAACGCCGTGGCCGGCAGCACCAGCAGCGGGATCAGCGACATGACGCCGCCCGCGATCACGACGAACCAGAGCGATGCCGGCACGGTCGACTCGCTGGCGCTGACCCGCTCGCGCCGGAACTTCAGCATCTCGTTGGTGCGGGCCCAGATCTCGTGCAGCAGCGCCTGCTGGGCCGCGGTGTCCGGCTCGATGCGCTGCACGGCGCGGAAGATGCGGTTGACGTGCAGGCCGCCGCCCGCCGTGCCGGTGCCGCCGGGCGTGCCCTGCATGTCCTGCCACTCCTCGTCGAGGATGGACCGCGTGTACGCGCGGACCCGCTCGCGCGCCTCGAGCGCCGGCGGCGTGCCCATCACGGCCAGGTCGCGGGACAGCGCGCTCAAGGTCACCGCCTCGCTGCTGACCGCGGAGTCCGCGCTGCGGAACGACTCCCACACGGACACCGCGCAGAAGGCCAGCAGCAGCGAGTTCAGCGTGGCCACCAGCGCCAGCAGCGTCAGGGCCAGGCCCTTGTCCGTGTCATCGAAGCGCGGCTTCCACAGGCGGTGCACCAGCTCGAAGCTGGCGAGCGCCGGGATGATCCAGCCGGCGAGCAGCAAGGATCCGAACTGCCAGACCGGCAGGTGATAGAGCCACAGCGGCATGGGGGGCCTCGCGAAGGATGGTGATGGCCTTCAGCGTAGGAATGCCGCGCGCTCGCGGCCATCGGCAATCGGCGGAAGCGGCGGGGACAAATGACGGAGGGCGGCGATTGTTGCGCCATGCACAACGGCGCATTCCGGAGTCCGCCATTTATGCGATCCGGGGCACTGCCTACTCTTCGTCCATCGGCAAACGCAACAGCGAACCGAACGACGACACCCCGATCCACCGCTCTCCTGGAAGGACACCATCATGAATGCCAAGACCCTGATCGCCTCCGCCCTGATCGCCCTGTCGACCGCCGCCGTGCCGGCCTTCGCGCAGAGCTACAGCCACCTGGACCCCATCACCCCGAGCCAGAAGAGCCGCGCCGAAGTGCTGGCCGACCTGGCGATCTATCGCGAGTCCGGCCTGGCCGCCGTCGACCGCACCGAGGACTTCGCGCTGAACGCCGGCCAGCGCGCCCAGGCTGAGGCCCGCTACGCGGCGCTGAAGGCTTCGCCCAAGTACGCCGAGCTGGTGCAGCGCTTCGCCGCCAAGGACGCCAAGGGCGCCGCCACCGACGGCGTGGCGGCCCGCTGATCCCCCGGCCGCGACGATCCGCGGCCTCGGCAGGCCAGTGCCCCGCCTCGTCGCCGCCTCGCGTTCAGCCGGCGGCGAAGCGCTCGGCGTGACCCCGCGCGCGGAACTCCTCGATGACGTGGTCGACGAACACCCGCACCTTGGCCGGCACCAGCTTGCGGCTGGTGTAGTAGATGGACAGCGGCCTCGAATCCGCGGACCAGTCGGGCAGCACGCGCACCAGCTCGCCCCGCTCCAGCAGCGGCAGGGCATGCGGCCGCGGCAGCATGGCGATGCCCATGCCGCTGGCCGCCGCACGCGCCAGCGCCTCGGGATCGTCCAGCACCATCACCGGCCGCACGCTGGCCACGACCTCCTCGCCGGCGCGGCTCTTCAAGGCCCACGGCAGCAGCCGCCCCGAGCTCAGCGAGCGGCGCAGCAAGCCGCGATGACGCGCCAGCTCCGAGGGATGCATCGGCGCCGGATGCGCCGCCAGGTAGCCCGGCGAGGCCACCAGCACGATGCGCAAGCGCGCCAGCTCGCGCGCGATCAAGGCATCGGTGAGCTCGATGCCGCCGCCGATCGCGACGTCGAAGCCCTCGGCGACGAGGTCCACCTGCCGGTTGTCGAAATGCAGGTCGGGCACCACGTCCGGATAGCGGCGGACGAAGCTCTCCATCATCGGCACGAAGTACTCGCGTCCCACGGTGTAGGCCAGCGCGACCTTCAGCGTGCCGGCCGGCTTGCCGGCGCCCTGCCGCAGGTCGGTCAGCGCATCGCCGATCTCCGCCCACGGCAGCCGGACCTGGCCATACAAGCGCTCGCCGTCGGTCGTCAGCGCCAGCCGGCGCGTGCTGCGCTGGAACAGGCGCACGCCCAGGCGGGCCTCGAACTGAGCCACGCTCTTGCTGACGGCCGCGGGCGTCAGTCCCAGGCGGCGCGCGGCCGCGGAGAAACTGCCGTCGTCCGCCGCGGCGATGAAGGCGTCCAGGTGGCTGCGAAGTTCGGTGGACATGGGATTCGATAGGGATGGTTGAAGCTGAGTGTCAGCTTCTGAGACTACCGGAATCAGGTCGCAGCGCCCAGACTTCGTTCATCCCAACTCCCTTTTCAAAAGGACGACGCCATGAGCACCTCGACTTCCACCTCCACTGCCACCTCCACGCCGCTGGCCGGCAAGGTCGCCTTCATCCACGGCGGGTCGCGCGGCATCGGCGCCGCGTCGGCGCGCCGGCTGGCGCGCGAGGGCGCCACGGTCGCGATCGGTTATGCGTCCTCGGCGATCGCGGCCGAGGCGCTGGCGGAAGAAATCCAGGCCGCGGGCGGCCGGGCGATCGCCATCAAGGCGGACGCCACCGACGCGCAGGCCCTGGCGGCCGCGATCGACGGCGTGGCCGAGCGCTTCGGCCGCCTCGATATCCTGCTCAACAGCGCCGGTGTGCTGCACGTCGCGCCGACGGAAGACTTCTCGCTGGCGGACTTCGACCGCACGCTGGCGGTCAACGTACGCTCGGTGTTCGTGGCCTCGCAGGCGGCCGCCCGGCATATGCGTGAAGGCGGCCGGATCATCAACATCGGCAGCACCAACGCGCAGCGCATGCCCTTCGCCGGCGGCGCGGCGTATGCGATGAGCAAGTCGGCGCTGATCGGCCTGGTCAAGGGCATGGCGCGCGACCTGGGGCCGCGCGGCATCACGGTGAACAACGTGGCGCCCGGGCCGGTCGACACCGACATGAACCCGGCCGACACGGATTTCGGCGCGGGCCTGCATGGCCTGATGGCCGTGCCGCGTCACGCCAAGGCGGACGAGATCGCGGCGATGGTGGCCTACCTGGCCGGACCGGAAGCCGGGTTCGTCACCGGCGCCGACCTGCTGATCGACGGCGGATTCGCCGCCTGAGGCCGAGGGCGCCAGTCAAGGGATCGACAGGTCGACGAATCGACGGACCGTCGGTCCGACGGATCAACGAACCGTATGGCGCCGGCCGTCCTCGTCGACCCAATAGCGGCCGCCCTGGCCATCCGAGTAGACCTGGCGCTCGCGGCCGTCGACGACCAGCCGCCCGATGAGCGCCCCGGCGACCGCGCCGACCGCCGCGCCCGTGAGGGCGTTGCCGCCGGTCGCCGCGCCGATGACGGCGCCGCCCACCGCGCCCACGGCCGCATTGCGCGCGTCGTCACGACGCTGCTGCCGGTCGGAAGCGCAACCGACGCTCAAGGCCGCGCAGGCGATGACCAGCGCAGCGGTGCTGAAGGGGGAGGTATTCATGAGAAGTCTCCTGAAGGGTGATGTTCGCCCGCCCTCCTCCGGCGCGACGAGACCACCGCCTCATCGCGCGGCGGAGGGCAGCGCACGACTGATGCATCACGCCTTGAGCGGCAAGGGGCATGCCCTGTCGGCGGCAGTAGCTCGAACGGCACGGGCGGCAAGGCGTAGCGAGAAGCAACGAGCGGCGGCGGTACGGCGATTGCCGCACCTGGGTATCCCACTTCAGGAGAGCGCCATGCCTCGCGGAGACAAATCCTCGTACACGGACAAGCAGAAGCGTCAGGCCGAGCACATCGAAAGCGGCTACGAGCACCGCGGCGTGCCCAAGGACGAAGCCGAACGGCGCGCCTGGGCCACGGTCAACAAGGAAACGGGCGGCGGCAAGAAGTCGGGCTCGGGCCGCGGCCAGGCCGAGAACCACGAGCCCTCGCGCAAGGGCGGACGCCTGGGCGGCAAGGCCGCGGCGAGCCGCACGGCGGCGGAGCGCTCAGCCTCCGCGAAGAAGGCCGCGGCGACCCGCAAGCGCAATGCGGCGGCGCGCGCGGCCCATCATTGAGAACGAGGGTCAGCGGTCCTCGCGGGAGGAATCGCTGTCCTCACTGCGGTCGTCACGGGACGCCTGGTTGCGCTGGCTGCCGGGCGACTGCTGGCTGGACGGCTGCTGGGAGCGCTGGTTCAGCTGTCCCTGCTGACCGCCGGACTGGCTCTGCTGGGACTGCTGGCGCTGGCCTTGCGAGCCGCCGCCCTGCTGCCCGCCGGGCTGGTTCTGCTGCCCTTGCTGCCCCTGCTGATGCTGGTTCTGCTGGCTGGAACCGCCCTGGGGTTGCGGCGATGACTTCGTGTTGGGTTGCTGGGCCATGGTGATCTCCATGTTGAGCACGCCGGCAACTTCGCCGGCAGCTTGGATGGGCAATGGTCATGCCGGCGGGGGTGCGACAGATGGACGAATCAATCGACGCCGCCCACGCCGTCCTCCGAACGCCATCTGCCGACCAGAGCAGGTATTACCAGAACGCGGCAACCTTCTACCGCTATAAATTTTCTTTAGAAACTTAGTATCGTGATGGGCCGGAAAACTGACTGCGATATCTAGTAGTCCACATAGATTAGCCCTAATCGACTCTGCAGTTCATGCACGAGTTCTCGCGCCTCCTCCTCAGAGCCGAGATAAATCCCATCGAGACCAATAGCCATGTCTACACCTCTAATTTGAGGAGATGTATCTAGATAGTCGACACACCCCGTATTCATCTTGGGAATCAGCTCTCCTGCATCAGCCAGCAACTCTTCCCATGCCAACGACTCCCCAATCTTGGGCGCGCGGATCAAAGAAATTCGCCCCTCCGATGCGCCAATCGGATTTACAGGGGAATAAAATACAGGAATGGTGATATGCGCAATCATTATTTAAGGAGACAAAGGATGACTTGGGATACAAATGCCATTTGTCATTATTATTTCTTGCGACACGTCAAGACCCATCGGACGGCCCATGGCAATCATTTCATCAATCTTATCCATCTTACCAAACAGGTCCTTTTGGTACCCTATTCAAGTCCCATTCATGTGAGTCACAGTGGGATTCGGCGTTGAACATGCGTTCCTGTAGGCCGCCAAGTCAAGTGTCACTTGAAGTTCGGAAGTTTCTCCGCCAGCATCATGAGTAAAGGGGCCAAGTGATTGAGAAGCAAAGGGACTGCCAGTGTATTGCCTCAACTTCTCTTCATGCTCCTACAGTTGCTTGCACAGGCCTTTGCATGGGTCTTTGCTTGGCGGTTCAGACGGACACCGGTCCTCGCCGATAGCCCGAGCAATTGGAACGACCAGTCTTCCTGCATTTGGCACAGCAGTTGAACTGATGATTTCAGCCTCAATACATACAGCCGCATTGGCTGGATTCGCGCATGCGGCAGTCGACTGCAGCCCTTCCGGGTCAATGGAGCTGAGCGGGTTTCCGCCCACGTACGCGTATGTGTTGACGCCGCCGTCTAAGCCGATCGGATCACTTTGAACGTAGCTCCGCCCAGGCACCCATCCGCCGTAGTTGCAGGCGTCTTCTTGAGGCGTGACGCGGAGTTGCAAAGTGAAGACGACGACGGCCCCTGCAATTTCAAGAATTTCTTCTAGAGGCCCATTTGTCGCGGAGGTTATGGGCGTCCGAAGCCACTTATGGCAAAAAGGCTGCATCTCGCCCGTTTCACTGCGACTGCTGCAACTCAAGCCACTTCGCCTCAATCCTTCTGCGGATAGGTTTATCTATTGATTCGTTCTGAATAAGAACGTCCAAACCTACAAAGGCCGCGTGCCTCTCCAAAGAGTTACCGCCCGCCAACTTCATCAAAGCATCGGCTGCTTGGTCAGGGGAGTACGCTCTCGCTATAAGGTCTCCAACGCTATGCCGCACAAGCTCGTCGGCAATGACCCCAACCTTTTCAAGCAGCGTTGTCAATAAACGGGTCTGTTGCTGCGGCGTGTATTTACAAAAATCGACGTTAACTTCCAAAAGAAAGTGTGCCATTCCTCGCGTCCGCATGACGCGCGTGTCTGAAAGCATTTTCAATAGGAAATCAAACCCTTCGTCCGGAATGAACTTGCATTCCAGCGTCAAGTCGTCATACTTTTCCGACGCGGCATGAATTGCACGAGGCAACTCTTTATCACTTGCGGCATTCACTTCGCTCCACAAATCATCAAAATCATTGGCGCTCATTTGCATGTCCACAAATTATCTAGCTGCAGCGGCAGCCGCAGCGCCAACCCCGACTAGCACACCGCAAGGTTCAGCCGCTACGCATGCCATGATTACTGTTGCACCAGCGGCCGCCCCAGCGCCATAAAGCAAGTTTTTCTTTGCGTTTGGAGACAGCGCTGGCGAGGGACACGACTCTGGAGCACCAGCAGCGACACCGGGAGGGCTCGGAGGGTCATCCTCACATTCATCCGCATAACGCTGCTCCAACTTTCGCAAAGTTGAGTCTTCCCAATTGATAAGAGTCCGATGTCCTCGCCGCGACTGGGAAAGAAGCTCATTCGGTCCAACGCGCTCCGGAATTTGATTTGGCCTGGGTTTGTCGTAATCAGCCCAACGCTTATCAAGCTTTTCGTTTTTGCGGGCCATTTTCTCTCGAAGAGCAACGCAATGTGCAGAATTGGCAGGTAGCTTTTGGAGCCCAAATGGGTCGCTATAGCTCAGCGGATTGCCTTCGACGTAGGCGTACGTATTGATGCCCCCGTCAAGTCCGATGGGGTCACTTTGAACATACCTCCCCGTCGTCCCGTCATAGTCCCGGAAGTAGTTGTAGTTCAGCCCCGACTCCTTGTCGAAGTACTGCCCCGGGAAGCGCAGGTTGACGACCAGGTTTTCCAGTGAGTTCGGGATGGTCTCCGCCGCGGTCGTTCCAAACGGCTCAGCCAGCCAGCGCCAGCGCACGTCGCCGGCCGAGTTCACGATAACCCGCGGCGCATTCAAGTGGTCCGAGTACGCGTAATACACGCGCGGCTCGCTGGTCGTCGAGTTCGTCAGCACCGCGATGAGCGTATTGCCCAGCCACACGAACTCCTGCAGCGCGCCGCCAACGCTGTTGTACTCCCCGAGCAGTTGCCCGTTCTGGTCGTACACGAAATGCGGCCTCGAGCTGCCAACGACCTTGCGCACGCGCTGACCGCCAGCGTCGTAGTTGAAGCTCGTCGTCACGCCCGCACGCGTGAGCGTCGCGAGCCGGTTGTCCAGCCCATAGGTGGCCGTGTAGGCGCTGCCCGTGTCGCTCAGCGTGTTGCCTGCGGCGTCGTAGCCGAAGCTGCGAGTCGGATTGCTGACGTTGGAGAGTCGGTTGCTCGCGGCCTCCGTCGTGTAGGTCGATGCCACGCCATTGAGCGTGACCTGTGTCCGGTTGCCGTTGGCGTCGTAGCCGATGTTCCATGACGCAGCCGGCGTGACGATGCCGGTGAGCCGGCCCAGTTCGTCGTAGCCAAAGCTCTGGTTCATGGCCTGCGCGGTCGCCGTGACCATGCCCGAAGCCGTCTCCAGGTGCGTGTAGCTGACGATCCGATCGGCCGCGTCGTAAGTGAGGTCCCGGGTGATCGTGTCCAGCGGGTACCGCACCAGACGGCCATATTGGTCGAAGACCCGTTCGTAGGTCTTCGTGCCGCTGGTCATGTGGAACAGCCACCCGCGCGCGGCTCCGAAAGGCTCCCACTGGATCTGGCTGATCAGCGGCTTGGCCACGCTGCTTGAGTCCTTGGCCAAGCTCAGCCCCACCGGCAGTCCTCGGTCGTAGCTGATCGTCAGTACCCGGCCTGATGGGTAAGTGATGCTGGTGATGTTGCCCGCGCCGTCATAGCCGTATCGCGTGGTGCTCACCACGGAACTCACGGTTTGGATCACTGTGGTGACTCGGCCCAGGGCGTCATAGCCGTACTTGGTGCTGCCTCCGGGGAAGGCGGCAGTGGTCAGCCGGCCGATTCCGTAGGTGGCCGTACCGCCGGTTTCGTCATAGGTCCAGCTATAGCTCACGCTTGCCTGACCGCTCTTGGCAAACACCGCCGACTTCACCCGATTGAGGTCGTCGTAGGTGTAGGTGGCCAGCACGCCACGGCTGTCCAGCCGCGTGAGCAGGTTGCCATTGGGGTCGTAGGTGCTGGTGGCGGTGCCCGTGTCCGGGCTGGTGAGCTGCGTGAGGTCCCCCAGTCCGTTGCGCTGATAGCTCGTCACCAGGTTGCGAGGATCCGTGACTTGCTTGATCTGATCGATGCCGTCGAAACCCAGCGTCGTCACGCCGCTGCGAGCGTCGGTGTTGGTCTTCACGCGATCCAGCGCGTCGTAGGCAGTGCTGGAGGTGAAGCCGAAACCCGCCACGCCCTTGGCCTTGATGACCTTG